>CAYRPW010000115.1:0-6960 GCA_964426145.1 uncultured Oscillospiraceae bacterium | reverse complement strand
GTATTTCCATGGCAAAGGGGCGTCGCTGGCCTATACCGACGTTTCCACCGGCGAATTCAGTGTCACCCTCCTTGCGGACGCTGGTAAACGCCTGCGGGACGAAATCGCGCGCATCGCCCCGCGCGAAGCGCTGACCAACGACGAACAGGCGCTGCTTAATGTTACCGGCGACGCCGTACCGGTATCGGCCGTCAGCGCCGCGGCGTTTGACCGCAGGAACGCCCAGAAAGAGCTGACCGGACACTTTCAGGCGGCGCACGTTTCGGCGCTGGGGTTTGAGGAAAAAGACCCCCGCGTAAACGCGGCGGGCGCGCTGCTTTACTACCTGCGCGACACGCAGAAGAACGGGCTTTCGCATATCACGCAGATCGCTTTCCGCCAGGGGCTGGAAACCATGCCGCTGGACCGCGCCACGCGCCGGAACCTCGAGCTGACCGAAACCATGCGCACCGGCGAGCGCAAGGGGTCGCTTCTGTGGCTTCTGGATCAAACCAGAACCGCCATGGGTGCAAGGCTTCTGAAAACCTGGGTGGAAGAGCCGCTGGTCAGTCAAAACCGCATCGAAACCCGCCTTGCCGCCGTGGAAGCGCTCAAGAGCCGGGAGCTTGCCGCGGACGAGCTTGCGGACCTGCTGGACGGCGTGTTCGATCTGGAACGGCTGCTGTCCAAGCTTAGCTACCAAAGCTTCAACGCGCGCGACAGCCTGGCGCTCATGCGCTCCCTGCAAAACGTACAGCCCGTCAAGGAAAAGCTCAAGGCGTTCTCCGTGCCCGGCATCGAGGCGCTTTGGCATACGCTCGCGCCGCTTTCGTCGCTCACGGAGCTGATCCAGAGGGCCATCCATCCGGACGCGCCGCTTACGATCACCGAAGGCGGGATCATTGCCGACGGGTATCACGAAGAGCTGGACGGATACCGTAACGCCGCCCTGCACGGCAAACAATGGCTCATGGAGCTGGAAACCGCCGAGCGGGAGAAAACCGGCATCAAGAGCTTGAAAATCCTGTACAACCGGGTTTTCGGCTACGCTATCGAGGTCACCAAAAGTTACCTGCACCTCGTGCCGGAACGCTTCATCCGCAGGCAGACTCTGGCGGGCGCCGAACGGTTTACATCGGAAGAACTTAAGGAAATCGAACGGAAAATCACCGGCGCGCAGCAATCCGCCATCGCGCTGGAAACGGAGCTGTTCCAGGGCGTGCGCCAAATGATCGAGCGGGAGATTCCCGCGATCCAGCAAAACGCGCTGGCGCTGAAAACGCTGGACGTGCTGCTGTCGCTTGCGAAGGTGGCGCGGGATTACGGGTACGTCAAGCCGGACATAACGCAGGACGGCCGCATTGAGATCGTAAACGGCCGGCACCCGATCGTCGAGCGTACGCTCAGGGACGAGAGCTTCGTGCCCAACGATACCCTGATGGACAAGGCCGATCATCGCATGCTGATCGTAACCGGCCCCAACATGGCGGGCAAGAGCACTTACATGCGGCAGGTAGCGCAGATCGTTGCCATGGCGCAAATCGGCAGCTTCGTACCCGCGGACAGCGCAAAGATCGGCATTTGCGACCGGATTTTTACCCGCATCGGCGCGTCGGACGATCTGGCGGGAGGGCAGAGCACCTTCATGGTCGAGATGAGCGAAACCGCGAGCATCCTGAGGAACGCGACCACGGATTCGCTGATCATTCTGGACGAAATCGGCAGGGGCACCAGCACGTTCGACGGACTGAGCATCGCATGGGCGGTGGTGGAGTACATTCTGGACTTGAAAAAAATCGGCGCGAAAACGCTGTTTGCCACGCATTATCACGAACTCAGCGAACTGGAAGGCCGCTACGAGGGCGTGAAAAACTACTGCATCTCCGTGATGGAACACGGGGAAGACGTGATCTTTCTGCGGAAAATAAGGCCCGGCGGCGCGGACAAAAGCTATGGCGTGCACGTGGCGCGCATCGCGGGCATTCCGCCGCAGGTGGTCGCCCGCGCGCACGAAATCCAGGCGCGGCTGGAGGCCAGCGATATCAACCAGGAAACCATCAGCAGCAACATTCTGGAAACGAAGAAGAAAGCCGACCGGCAAACGGATCTGTTCCATTTAAAACACGACGAACTCATCGTAGAGCTGCAGGGGCTGGACGTCAACGCAATGACCCCCATGGAAGCGCTCAACCATCTGTATAGCCTGCGCGAAAAGGCAAGGAAGCTATGATGAACGCGCCGCTGATCAAACCCATCGTACGCCTGTCCCAGGACGTCGTCGGCAAAATCGCTGCCGGCGAAGTGGTGGAGCGCCCGGCGGCCGCCGTGAAGGAGCTCGTGGAAAACGCCATCGACGCGCAGGCAACCGTGATTTCCGTGGAGCTGACGGACGGGGGCATCACGTCGCTGCGCGTTTCGGATAACGGCACTGGCATTCCGGCCGGTCAGCTGAAAATGGCGTTCGAGCGCCATGCCACCAGCAAGCTTTCCACGGCCGAGGAGCTGTTCAGCATCCATACCCTCGGGTTCCGCGGCGAAGCGCTGGCCTCCATCGCGGCCGTCGCCAAAGTCACCTGCGTGTCCAGAACCGCCGACGCCGAATATGGCATGAAAGCGCAGGTGGAGGCGGGCCGTTTCCTGGATTTCTCGGAAGCGGCAAGCCCCGTGGGCACGACGATTACCGTAAAGGACCTGTTTTTCAACGCGCCGGTGCGCTTGAAATTTTTGAAAAAACCGGCCGCCGAAGCGGCGCTGGTGTCGGACTACCTGATGCGGCTGATTCTCAGCCGGCCGGATATCGCGTTCCGCTTCGCAAGCCAGGGGAAAACCGTGTACAGAAGCACGGGGGACGGAACGCTGACCGGCGCCGTTTACGCCGTGTACGGCAGGGAAACCGCGCAGGGGATGCGCAAGGTTTCCGGTTTTTCGGGCGGCGTGGCGGTGGACGGCCTGGTGGGCGTGCAGGAGCTTGCCCGCGGCAACCGGCAGCAGCAAAGCTTCTTCGTCAACGGCCGCTATTTCCGGGACGATTTATTAAGCAAGGCGCTGGAAAGCGCGGCCGAGGGATATGTGATGATCGGCCGGTTTCCCGTCTGCGCGCTGAACCTGACCATGGCTTACGAACAGGTGGACGTCAACGTTCACCCCAACAAGCTGGAAGTGCGCTTTCAGAACCCCGCCGCCGTGATGCAGGCCGTGGAAACCGCCGTGCGGGACGCGCTGCAGGCCGAAACCTTCGCCGAAAAAATCGCGCCGCCGATCCACCCGCCGGCGCCTGCGGCCCCGAAGATCGAAATCGTTCCGCTTGCGCAGGATTCGCAGACCTATGCGCTGCCCATTGCCGTGGAACCCGTCCGCCCGGTGCTGCGCGAAACGGCGCGGGATATCCTGCTGGCCCGGGAGATCGGAGAAGCGCCGGAACCATGGGCTGCGCCGGATGCCATCCCCGCGATCGAACCTGTGCAGGAGACCTTTTCCGGTACGAACGAATGTACCCCGATCCGCTTCATCGGCGCCGCGTTCCAAACCTATCTGCTGTTTGAGGCGGGGGACCGGCTTTTGATGGTGGATCAGCACGCGGCGCACGAACGGGTGCTGTTCGACCGGCTGATGGCGCGTTATACGGGCGAAGCCCTGTCGCAGCGGCTGCTGACGCCGATGCTTCTCACCTTCCCCGCCAAGGACGTCGCGGCTTTGCTGGACAAAAAAGACGAGCTGGAGACCGTCGGGTTTGAGCTGGACGTGCTGGATGCCACCTCCGTCATCGTGCGCGCCACACCCGTGATTCTGGGCGAAAGCGAGCCTGTACGCGAATTGCTGGTGGATATTCTGGACGATCAGCGGGGGAAAACCGCAGGTGCGACCCGGGACCGCATCCGCCAGCGCGTGGCGCAGACGGCCTGCAAGCATGCCATCAAGGGCGGCGATCCGCTGTCCCATGCCGACGTGGAAAGCCTGATCCGCCAGATGCTGGATAGCGGCGTGCAGCCCACCTGCCCGCACGGCCGCCCCATCGTGCAGGAGATGAACCGGCGGGAGCTGGAAAAACGCTTCCGGCGTATACCGTGATGAAAAGCAAAGTACTTTGCGTCGCGGGCCCCACGGCAAGCGGGAAATCCGCGCTGGGCATGGAGCTTGCCAGGCGGCTGAACGGCGAAATTATCGGCATGGACAGCATGCAGCTCTACCGGCGCATGGATATCGGCACGGCCAAACCCACGCGTGCGGAGCGCGCGGAGATTGCGCATCACCTCGTGGATATTTTAGAACCGTGGGAAACGTATACCGCGGCGCAGTATGCCGCGGACGCGCAGCAGGCGGTGGAGGCGATCGCCGGGCGCGGCAAGGTGCCAATTCTGGTGGGCGGCACCGGGTTTTATTTAAGCTCCCTTACGCGGGGGCTCACCCTGGGCGGTATCCGCAGCGACCGGGAATTGCGCGACAGGCTGAAAGCGCTGGCGCAGGACGATGAAGGGAAACGGCTGCTGCATGAACGGCTTGCGGCCGTTGATCCCGTGAGCGCAAAACGGCTGCACCCAAACGATATCACCCGTGTGTCCCGCGCGCTGGAGGTGTACGAGCTGACTGGCGTTGCGCTGTCCGCGCAGGCACAGCCGGAGGCGGAGCTGCCGTTCGACCTCTGTATCCTGGGTACGGAGCTGGAACGCGGAGCGCTGTATGCGCGTATCAACGCGCGCGTGGTGCAGATGATGAAGAACGGCCTGCTTTCCGAGGTGGAAGCGCTGCTCAAGGCGGGCGTTTCCCCGCAGGCGCAGGCCATGCAGGGCATCGGTTACAAGGAACTGGTTCCCGTGCTCTCGGGCCAAACGCCGCTTCCCGCCGCCGTTTTGGATATTCAGCAAAACACGCGCCGGTATGCCAAACGGCAGCTGACCTGGTTCCGCCGCAACGGCGCGGTGCGCTGGCTCGACATGGCGCAGGAAAGCGCGCAGACCGAAGCGCTGCGCATTGCGCACGACTTCTTGGAAGGACGAACAGCATGAACGTTCGCGATCGGGTAGAAACGGCGGAACAGGCCTGCGCCGCTGCGTTTGCGGCAATTGACCGCGTGGCTCTTGCCAACACGGAGCGCGTTTTGGACGCTTTCCGCGCGCATCGGGTGGCGACGCGGCATTTTGCGCCCACCACCGGCTATGGCTACGGCGACGTCGGCCGCGAAACGCTGGAAGCGGTTTTCGCCGATCTATTCGGCACGGAGGCCGCCATCGTGCGCCCGCAGATCGCATCGGGCACGCACGCGCTGTCGCTGTGCCTGTTCGGCCTGCTTCTGCCCGGCGACGAGCTGCTCTGCGTCACCGGCAAGCCGTATGATACGATGGACGAGGTCATCGGCATCACGCAGAAAAACGCGGGCTCTCTTCGTGAAATGGGCGTTGGGTACGCGCAGGCGGAGATGACCGCCGCGGGGCTTGATCTGCACGCGATCGAAAACGCGCTCAGGCCGGAAACCAAAGTCGTCTACGTACAGCGCAGCCGCGGGTATGCGGCGCGCCCCACGCTGTTTCCCAAAGATATCGCCCCGCTGGCCGCGCTGCTGAAATCAAAACTTCCGAATGCTTTTCTGGTGGTGGATAACTGCTACGGCGAGTTTACGCAGGAGTCGGAACCCACGCACTTCGGCGCGGACGTGTGCGTGGGCAGTCTCATCAAAAACCCGGGCGGCGGGCTTGCGCCTACTGGCGGGTATATCTGCGGTACGAAGCGGGCGATTGACCGCATTGCCTGCCGCCTGACCGCGCCGTCGGTCGGGCTGGAAATCGGCAGTTACGCCGCGGGCTATCAGCCGTATTATCAGGGGTTATTCCTGGCGCCGCACGTGGTTGCGCAGGCGCTGAAAACCGCCGTTCTGGCCGCATCCCTGTTTGAAAGCCTGGGGCTTCAAACGTCGCCTCAGGTAAACCAAGCCCGTGCCGATGTCATACAGGCGCTGGAACTGGGCACGCCGGAGCGCGTCATCGCGTTTTGCCGCGGCATTCAGGCTGCGTCGCCCGTAGACAGCATGGCGGTGCCCGAACCCTGGGATATGCCCGGCTATCTGGAACCGGTCATCATGGCGGCGGGCACGTTCGTATCCGGCGCGAGTATTGAGCTGAGCGCGGATGCGCCGCTTCGAAAGCCCTATACCGTGTACCTGCAGGGCGGCCTGACCTATGAGCACGGGAAAATCGCGTTGATCCGGACGCTGGAAATGATGGAGAAACAGGGGTATTTACCATGAGATTACAAAAGTACATGGCGCTGTGCGGCGTGGCTTCCCGCCGTGCCAGCGAAGAGATGATTGCCGCGGGCCGCGTAACCGTGGACGGCAGGCAGATTACGGCAATGGGTACGCAGGTGGAGCCCGGGCAGGTTGTGTGCGTGGACGGCAGGCAGATATCGCCGGAAACGGAAAAGCGCTACGTGCTCTACCATAAACCCGCGGGCGAAGTCACCACGGCAAGCGATCCGGAAGGCCGGGCCACGGTGCTTGACAAGTTCAAGGATTTTCCCGTGCGGCTGTACCCCGTGGGGCGGCTGGATTACGATTCGGAGGGCTTGCTTTTGTTAACCAACGACGGCGATCTGACCGAGCGCCTGCTGCACCCCTCCAAAGAGGTGGAAAAAGCGTATCTCGCGCGGGTCACGGGCGCGGTTTCGCTGGAGGAACTCTCAAGGCTGATGAAGGGCGTGCCCATCGACGGCAGGATGACCAGCCGCGCCAAAACGCGCGTGATCCACGCCGAAGACGGGTATACGGATATGATGATCACCATCCACGAAGGCCGTAACCGCCAGGTGCGCAAGATGGTGGAAGCCATCGGCCACGAGGTGCTCATGCTCCGGCGCGTGCGCTTCGGCCCGTTGACTCTTGGCGAACTCAAGCGCGGCCAATGGCGAGAACTGACGGAAACGGAAGTTGAAGAACTACGGGCTTTTGTGCGATGGCGTTCGTGGCGCGTTAACCATGGACTTGCATGGAAA
>CAYRPW010000114.1:0-6962 GCA_964426145.1 uncultured Oscillospiraceae bacterium | reverse complement strand
AAACGCATATCAGCGCTTTATATTGTTTAGGAAGGACAGAACTGAATGAGCCTGTATTATCGGTTTCCAGGCGGGATTCATCCGCACGAGGGAATCAATGGCAAAGCGGTGACCGCCGCATTGCCCATTGTTGAACCTACGCAGCCGGCCCGCGTTGTTATCCCGATGCAGCAGCATATCGGCGCGCCTTGCAAATGCCTTGTCCAAAAGGGCGACAGGGTTAAAATCGGCATGAAGATCGGAGAACCGTCCGGCTTTGTGAGTTCCGCCGTACACTCCAGCGTTTCCGGCGTGGTGGTTGACGTGGAGGCCTGCGTTCTGGCAAACGGCCTGGAAGCGCAGTGCGTGATCATTGACAACGACTTCAAAGATACCTGGGCGGAACTCAAGCCCGTGGAAAACCCTGAGGCGATGGACGCCGCCGCGCTTTCCGCCTTATCCAGGGAAATGGGTCTGGTTGGCTTGGGCGGCGCAACGTTCCCGTATGGCGTGAAGCTGTCGCCGCCGAAGGTGAAGCTGGATACGCTGATCATCAACGGCGCGGAATGTGAACCGTATTTGTCTGCGGATCACAGGCTGATGCTGCTCCGCGCCAAGGAGATCGTCGCCGGCGCCAAACGGATGCAGAAAGCCTTAGGCATCGACAAAGTGCTGATCGGCATTGAGAAAAATAAGAAAGACGCGATCGATGCCATGAAAGCCGCCTGTGAAGGCGATCCTGCAAGCAAAGTCGTATCGCTGCCCGTATGGTACCCGCAGGGCGGTGAAAAACAACTGGTATATGCACTGACGAAACGCAAGGTGAAAACCGGCGGCCTGCCGCTGGATAAGGGCGTTTTGGTGGTCAACGTCGGCAGCTGCTATGCGCTTTACCGCGCGATTTATGAAGGCATGCCGCTGGTTGACCGCGTGGTTACCGTCAGCGGCGCGGTGAAAAAGCCTGCGAATTATCTTGTGCGAATCGGAACGCCCGTGCAGCGGCTTATTGAGGAATCGGACGGATTTCTGCCGGACGCGTCGATGATGATTTACGGCGGGCCGATGATGGGCCTGGCGATCAACCGGTTGGACATCCCCGTTACGAAAGGATGTTCCGGGATTACGGTGCTGGAAAAGGCTTTGATGCCGGAGACCGAGAGCGCGTGTATCCGCTGCGGCCGCTGTGTGGAAGTTTGCCCGATGCTTCTGTATCCTTCTGATATCGATAAAGCCATGCGCAAAGGGATGTATGACGTTGCCGAGCAGATGGGAGCCATGAACTGCCTGGAGTGCGGCGCCTGTTCGTGGAGCTGCCCGGCCAAACGCGCGCTGACGCAGAGCTGTAAAACCTGTAAAAAGGTGATCGGCGAAAGACAACGGGCAAAACGGATGAAAGAGGGGGCGAAGTGAAATGCAGAAAAAGCTGATTGTATCCACCTCGCCGCATCTGCATAATCACGGGGCAAGCACCCGGCGCATCATGCTCGACGTCGTCATCGCGCTTCTGCCGACGGCGATCGCTGCCGTTTGGTTCTTCGGTTCCAATGCGCTGATGCTGATGACCGTCGCCGTGCTGAGCGCCGTTGCAGCCGAATTCCTGTACCAAAAACACATGCGCCGGCCCGTGACCGTGTCGGATCTGAGCGCGGTTGTAACCGGCCTTCTGGTGGCTTTCAACCTTCCGGCAAACGCGCCGTGGTGGATCGCCATGGTGGGATCGTTTTTGGCTATTGTACTGATCAAGCAGCTGTTCGGCGGTTTGGGCCAGAATTTTATCAATCCGGCGCTGGCCGCGCGTGCGATACTGATGCTCTCCTGGACGTCGCTGATGGCGGCAAACGTGCTGCCGCACGCGGGGCTATGGGTTGCCCCGGCGGCAGCGGATGCCGTTTCTGTGGCGACTCCGCTTGCGCACGGCGCATCCGGATTTACACTTTGGCAGTTGTTTTACGGCGACATCCCCGGCATGATCGGCGAAACGAGCAAGCTCGCCCTGCTGCTGGGCGGCGTATACCTGCTGGTCCGCCGCGTGATAGACTGGCGCATTCCGGTTGCCTTCATCGGCACGGCTGTCATTGCATACTGGATTAAAACCGGTACCTTGTATTCATTGGAGAGCGGATCGCAAAACGTGCTCTACCAGCTGCTTTCCGGCGGTCTGTTGATCGGCGCGTTCTTCATGGCCACGGATTATGTCACCTCGCCGATGACTCGGCTGGGGCGTTTGATCATGGGGGTTGGCTGCGGGTTATTTTTATTCATTATCCGGGAATTCTCCAGTTATCCGGAGGGTTGCTCGTTCGCCATTCTGTTCATGAACGTGCTCACGCCGCTGATCGACCGGCTTACCGGCGTGAAACCGTTTGGCTATGAGAAAACGATAAAGCAGAAATCTCCTGCAAAGGAGGCAAAGGCATGAAAAAGAAAAAGAGCTTCGGATCCGTTTTCATGAACGGCATCCTTGACGAGAATCCAACATTCCGCCTGGTGCTGGGAATGTGCCCCACGCTTGCCGTATCCACCGCGGTGGTTCAGGGCCTGGGAATGGGGCTTGCCACCACCTTTGTGCTCGTATTCTCCAATGTGGTCATTGCGCTGCTTCGAAACATCATCCCTGACAAGGTCCGCATTCCGGCATTCATCGTGGTCATCGCCACGTTTGTGACCATTGTCGAGCTGATCCTCAAAGCGTTCATACCGGCGCTGAGCCAATCGCTTGGTATCTATATTCCGCTGATCGTGGTCAACTGCATTATTTTCGCCAGAGCGGAATCCTTTGCATCCAAAAACCCGGTGATGGCCTCGCTGGCGGACGGATTGGGCATGGGGTTTGGGTTTACGCTGGGTATTTCACTTTTATCTGCCTGCAGGGAACTGCTTGGGAACGGCACGGTGTTTGGCTTGCAAGTGATGCCCGCCAGCTTCCAGCCGATGGGAATGGCGCTGCGTCCGCCCGGAGGGTTTATCATGCTGGGCATCCTGCTGCTGATCATCAACGCGATCGTTCGCAGCTCCGCTAAGAAGAAGCTTGCGAAAACCGGGGAGGCAGAGTTATGAGCAGTCTCGTGTTGATCCTCATCTCCGGCATCCTTGTCAACAACTTTATCATGTCGCAATTCCTGGGCATCTGCCCGTTCCTGGGTATCTCAAAGAAAACGGAAACGGCAATGGGCATGGGCATGGCGGTAACGTTCGTAATGGCGTTGGCGTCGTTGTTTACCTACTTGATTCAAACCTATCTGCTGATCCCGTTCGGCCTTGAGTATATGCAGACCATTGCGTTCATCCTCGTAATCGCCGTTCTGGTGCAGACCGTGGAAATGGTTTTGAAAAAAGTTTCTCGCGCCCTGTATCAGGCGTTGGGCGTATACCTTCCGCTTATCACCACGAACTGTGCCGTTCTGGGTGTTGCAATCAACAATACAACGGCTGTTGAAGGCGGCTATAACCTGATTCAATCCGTGGTCAACGGCGCCGCCGGAGCCCTTGGGTTTACGCTTGCGATCGTGGCATTCGCTGCCATCCGTGAAAAACTTGCGCTCAACGATATGCCCAAGTGGATGGATGGCTTTCCGGGAGCCCTGATTGCAGCCGGTTTGATGGCAATCGCATTCCAAGGCTTCGCCGGGCTGATTTGAGTGAAGGAGACGAACCGATGACCGAGATTTTGATAGGAACAGGTACGTTGGCAGGTTTGTCGCTCTTATTCGGCCTGCTGCTGATGCTTGTGAACAAAGTATTCCAAGTACCGTCCGACCCAAAACGTGATTTAATCCGTGAAGCGCTGCCTGGCGCGAACTGCGGCGCGTGCGGTTTTGCCGGCTGCGATGCGCTGGCGGATGCGATTGCCGCGGGTACTGCAGGCGTGGACGCCTGCCCTGTCGGAGGGTCCGAAACTGCGAAGGTAATCGCGGATCTGGTTGGCGCAGCGCAGCCGGACGCGAAGGTGAAACAGGTCGCTACGGTAATCTGTCAGGGGACGGTTGATCGCTGCAAGGAAAAATTCGTTTACCGGGGCATAACGGATTGCATTGCGGCAGTGACCGTAAACGACGGCAACCGTGCATGCAAATATGCCTGCCTTGGGTTAGGCACCTGTGTAGCCGCATGCAAATTCGATGCGATCTTCATTGATCCGCATGATAAAATTGCGCGCGTCGATCCGGATAAGTGCACAAGCTGCGGCGCATGCGTTGCTTCTTGCCCCAAGCACGTACTTGTGATGCAGCCTGTAACGCTTCCGGTGCGCGTGCTTTGCCGCGCGGCCGACGAGGGTGTGCTTGTCAGTGACAACTGCAAGATCGGCTGTATCGGCTGCGAACTATGTGCGAATACCTGCAAATTCGGCGCGATCACCATGAAGGATCATCTGCCGCAGTTTGATTACGAGAAGTGCACCGGCTGCATGATGTGCGCCGAAGTGTGCCCGACCGGTGCGATCTGGGCGGATTTCGATCACCGCAAGATTGCGGTCATCAATGCGGACGAATGCATCGGCTGTACGATTTGTAAAAAAACCTGTCAGTTTGAAGCGATCTCGGGTGAACGCAAGAATATCCATAAGATTTTGGACGCCTGCACGGGCTGCGGCCAGTGCGTGCCGAAATGCCCCAAGAAATGCATTACACTGGTGGAAAGAGAACACGTGCGGGACGCCAACGCTAAAGTTGGCACTTCGGAAACCGTCGCGGCAATCCCCAAGAAGGACGGAGAAAAGGAAGAATAGCATGAAGATCGGTTTTATCGGAGCAGGGAACATGGCGACCGCCATCATCGGCGGCCTGATTGCCAAAGCGTTCGTAACGCCGCAGGATATCGCGGTGTTCGATATCTCCGAAAAGCAGTCGGCGAACGTCGTTTCCCAGTATACGGTGTCGGCGTTTGCATCGCAGGAAGAGTTGATTCAAAACTGTGAATTCGTCGTTCTTGCCGTAAAGCCGGTCTATATGCAAGGCGTTCTCCAAAAAGCGTCTCCCGTTTCGAATGGGAAAAAGTTCATCTCCATAGCGGCCGGCTGGCCGATGCAAAAGCTTGTCGGCGCTTTGAAAAACCAGAACGCAGGTATGCTGCGTTGTATGCCCAATACTCCGCTGATGGTTGGCGAAGGCTTTACGGCAATCTGCGAAGACACCACCTTCTCGCAAGAGGATATTGCGTGGACGGTTCGGATGTTTGAAGCTCTCGGCAGCGCAGTCGTTCTTCCCGAGCGGTTGTTCGACGCCGTCGTTGCGGTAGCCGGAAGCGCGCCCGCCTACGTGTTCGTATTCGTGGAAGCGCTGATCGATGCCGGCATCAAACTGGGGCTTCCTCGCGACGTTGCAACCAAAGCCTGCGAGCAAACCGTGTTGGGCGCGGCAAAAATGCTGATCACAACGGGGGAACACCCGGCGAAACTCAAAGATATGGTTTGCTCTCCCGGCGGAACGACGATCGATGCGATCGCGTCGTTGGAAAAAAGCGGGTTCCGGCATGCCATCATTCAGGCCGCAACCGTTTGCGCCCAGAAGAGCCGGGCGATGAGCGCGCCCGCGCCGGATTAAGGAAGGCTGATACTTTCCATGATGCGAAACGTGAAAATCTATACGGACGGAGCCTGTTCCGGCAACCCGGGTCCGGGCGGCTGGAGCGCAATCCTTAATTATCAGGGCAAGGAGAAGGAGCTCTCCGGCAGCATGCCCAACACCACGAACAACCGCATGGAGCTGTTTGCGGTGATCAGCGGTATCGGTGCGCTGAAAGAACCCTGCATCGTGGAAATTTACTCGGACTCCGCCTACGTAGTCAATGCTTTTACGCAGCACTGGATTGAAAACTGGCAGACGAACGGTTGGCAGACTGCGGACAAAAAACCCGTGGAAAATATGGACCTATGGAAACTGCTGATTCAGATTATCAAGATTAAGAAACATGAAGTGACGTTCCATAAAGTGAAAGGGCATGCGGACCACCCGGAGAATATCCGCTGTGACGCATTGGCAAAGGAAGCGATCGCCGACTTTCGCAAGTCCAACGGTTTGGATGTACCAACCGTTTAAATGTTACAAACTCAAGAACCGTTCACATACCGCAAAACTGTGGCTGGACAAATAATCGGGTTTATGTTAGAATTCGAATAGTTACAAAAGTGTTAACTGTTGGAGGGATTCGATGCATAAAATCCTGCAGCGCATGCTTTGTCTGACCACAGCTTTTTTATTGCTGTGTTCGGTCTATGCGCATGCGGAATCCCTTTCCGACGTTTCTGTGGAATCCGCTCCGCTCTCCTCAGAGCAGCCGACACTCAGCGGCATGGTGCGCGTTTATTTATCGTCGCTGGGCAGTCCTTCAAACCTTACGCTGACCGTTGCCGGTAGCTATTCGCTCAGTGACGGCACCATGCTTACGAATGGGGAAACGCTGTATGTAACGTTTAACAGCGCTACCGGGGCAATTTCATTGACACGCAGCGGCGTTGTTTATCAGATGGGCACGTCGCTGACACTGCGCAGACATTCCACTACGGGTTCCAACGGTATCCAGATTGCGCAAGCGAGAAAACCGACAAATTTATACCCCGGCGACATCCAATTGAAAGCTGTAACCAGCGGCAGCGGCTATAAACTGTATACCATCGCTCATGTATATCTGGAGAACTATCTGTACGGCGTTGTGCCTTATGAAATGGGCAGCAGCGCGCCGCTGGAAGCGCTCAAGGCGCAGGCGGTTGCCGCGCGCACTTATACCGTACGCATGATGAGCGCGCGAACGGGTTGGCTGTACGACGTCGTCGATACGACGGGCGACCAGACCTACAACGGAACGCCTTCAACGCAAAGCAATTGCAACACAGCGGTTGACGCCACGAAGGGCGTTTTAATCAAGAACGGTTCCGCCTATACGGCAACCTACTATTCGGCATCCAACGGCGGGCAAACCGAATCTATTTTGAACGCCTGGGGAACAAGCGGTTACAGCTATCTTGGAGTAAAGGACGACCCATTTGA
>CAYRPW010000113.1:0-7017 GCA_964426145.1 uncultured Oscillospiraceae bacterium | reverse complement strand
GTCCAAACCGTAACGCCGCGCGGCAGGTTGCCGCAGGCAAAAACAAACCAAATACAGCAGCGCGTACCGCCGTCGGCGGTACGCGCTTTTCTATCGCCGTCAATCCTGTTTGGAATAAAGATGGCAGCCTGTTCAAAAGGCCGCATATGCTAGAAGACTAGCGAGGCAAGGCCTGAGCTTACTCGTTTGTAAGTGATGGCCTTGCCATCGCGAATAGGGAGGGCACAGCCCGACTAGCCGCCGAGTTTCCACAAGGAAACGAACGGCGTAGCCTTGCTCAAGCAAAGCGCAGAGCAAGGCCGCAAAAAGGTGACAACGCAGATGTAGCCTTTTCAACAGGCTGAGCGCGCGCCCGGCCTTGTGCCGCGCCCCGCGGTGTGGTAGAATGACCACAGTCAAACGCTTCTTTTCTTTCACAGCCGGACCCGAAACGCGGAGGGAAACCAAGATGCTGGATACGATTTATATTCTGGACTGCGACCAGACGCTGGCGGGGTTAATCGCCCGTACGCTGCGCAGCCAGGATTTCTACTGCGAGCTTGTGCCGCCCGCAACCACGGCGCAGGAGCTTCGCGGCCGAAACGTGAAAGGCATCGTCATCGCCGCGGAAAACGGCGGCATGGTATGCGGGGTAGACCCCGAGCTGCTCCGCATGGAGCTTCCGGTCCTGGCGCTGGGCGCGGCGGCCGTGATGCTGTGCGAACTGCTGGGCGGCGGCGCAAACGCGATGAACACGGTGGAGAATGTCACCCTGGGCGTGTCGGACAGCCCCCTTCTCAAAGGCATCACAGGCGGCGAACGGGTGCTGAAGAACCTGCGGGAGCTCACCTTGCCGCAGGGCGCGCAGACCATCGCCACGGCCACGGAGCGCGCCATCGGCTTCGCGGTGGACGGCAGGCTGTTTGCCCTGCAATACACCATCGAGCGCAACGACCCCGATTCGCTGCATATTTTACACAATTTCGCCGCGGAACTCTGCGGCATGGAGCCGTTCTGGGACGCCAACTACGTCATCCACGAAGCCGTGGAGGAAATCCGCCGCAAGGCGGGCGCCGGCAGCGTTTTATGCGCCGTTTCCGGCGGGGCGGACAGCGCCGTGGCCGCAAAGCTCGCGCATATGGCCGTGGGCGACCGGCTGACCTGCCTGTTTGTGGACACCGGCCTGTTCCGCAAGGACGAGCCCGAGGAAGTGGCCAAGGCGTATGCGGAGATGCCCGGCGTCAAGCTGCGCTTCACCCAGGCCGGGCCGCTGTTTTTGAAAGCGCTGGAAGGCGTGCGCGCGGAAGCCGAAAAGGAGCGCATCGTAAACTCGCTCCTAAAACAGGTGTTCTACGAGCAGATGCGCGATTTCCCCGACGCCGCGGCCGTGGTGCTTGGCACCAACTACAACGAAACGCTCTACGGCCAGCCCGCGCCCGGGCAGCCGCCCCTGGCCAGCGAACTCCGCTATCTCACCCTGGAGCCGGTTTCCGCGCTGTTTCGAAGCGAAGTCAAACGCCTGGGCGAGCGGCTTGCCATCCCCAAATCCATCATGGAGCGCCAGCCGTTCCCGGCCGCGGGGCTTGCCTCGCGCATCGTTGGCGCGGTTACGCCGCAGAAGCTGCAAATGCTGCGGGACGCAAGCGCGTTCTTCACCGCGGAAATCGTGCGCGGCGGGCAGGAGAAACGCCTGTGGCAGTATTACGCCACCCTGGCCGATAACCCCGACGGGCGGCAGGGTTTTGTGATCGTCCTGCGCGCGTGCCAGGCGGGAGACGGCGAAGCCCACGCGGCGCGCCTGCCCTACGACCTGACCGAGCGCGCAACCGAGCGCATCCTTGCGGAGATCCCGCAGGTGCGGCGCGTGCTGTACGATTTGACGCCGAGTTACCATTACTCATTTTTGGAGTAAACTCCTCGAAAAAGTGTACCACTTTTTCGAATTTGCACCTCGGGCTTGTTCGCAAAGCTCACGGCCAGCCCTCGGTGTAAGGTATCTTTGCTTCGCAAAGTTCCGAAACCACCGCACATGTCGCTGTTTTCGGATTGTCAGTCGAAGGGTTTCGACCCTTCGAGCATCCCAAGAGGAGGTTCGCTTTGCTTCACTTCACCAAAATGCACGGCATCGGCAACGACTACGTTTACATCAACGGTTTTGAGGAAACCCTGCCCGACGATTTGGGCGCGCTGGCCATCGCCATGAGCCCGCGGCACACCTCCGTGGGCAGCGACGGCGTGATTTTCATCCTGCCGTCCAAAATTGCGGACGTGCGCATGCGCATGTTCAACCCCGACGGTTCCGAAGCCGAGATGTGCGGCAACGGCATCCGCTGCGTGGCGGCCTACAGTTACGACCGCGGCTTATGCTCCCACACCCAGATGCGTATCGAAACGGGCGGGGGCATCAAACACGCCGCCATAATGCTTAATGACCGGGGGCGCGCAAAGGCCGTGCGGGTGGACATGGGCGTGCCGAAATTAAACGGCGCGGACATCCCCAGCGTTTTCGAAGGCGAGCCGGTGCTGATGCGGCCGCTGACCGCGCTTGGCAAGGTTTGGCCGGTGACGCTGGTCAACATGGCAAACCCCCACGCCGTGACCTTCGTCAAAGACGTGGATACCGCGCCCGTGCAGACCGTGGGGCCGCTTCTGGAAACCGATCCGGCTTTCCCCAGGCGCTGCAACATCGAGTTCGTGCAGGTGGTGGACAAAAGCCATATCCGCATGCGCGTGTGGGAGCGCGGCGCGGGCGAAACCTTCGCCTGCGGCACGGGGGCGAGCGCTTCGGCGGTCGCATGCGCGCTCAACGGCTTCACCGGCCGGAGCGTAACCGTGCAGCTTCTGGGCGGGGAGCTTTCCGTAGAGTGGGACCAAACCACGGGCCACGTGCACATGACCGGCCCGATCGCCTACGTATACGAAGGCGATTATCTGGGAAACGAATAAAAGTTCCGGAGGAAAATGCCTTGAACGTCAACCCGAATTTCGAGAAACTGCCCGGCGCCTACCTGTTTGCGGAAGTCGCGCGCCGCGTGAAGGAGTTTCAGGCCCAAAACCCCAAGGCCGACGTATTGAAGCTTGGCATCGGCGACGTAACCCGCCCCCTGGCCCCGGCGGTGGTGGCCGCGATGCAGAAAGCCGCGGGCGAGCTGCTGTCTTTGGAAACCATGCGCGGCTACGGCCCGGATTTCGGGTATGATTTTCTGGTTAACGCCATCATCGCGCACGATTACACGGCGCGCGGCATTGCCGTGGAGTTTGACGAGGTGTTTATCTCCGACGGCGCCAAGACCGATAGTTCCGCCGTGCAGGAGCTGTTTTCCGCCGATGCGAAAATCGCCGTGACCGACCCCGTGTACCCCGTGTATGTGGACGCAAACGCCATGGCCGGGCGGCTGGGCGAATACGCGGACGGCCGCTGGACGAACCTCACCTACCTGCCCTGCAACGCGGAAAACGGCTTCGTGCCCGAAGTGCCCGAAGGGCATGTGGACGTGCTGTATCTGTGCTACCCCAACAACCCCACCGGCACGACGCTGACCAAAGAACAGTTAAAGCCCTTTGTGGATTACGCGCGGGAGCACGACGCCGTGATCGTGTACGACGCGGCCTACAAGGCGTTCATCCGCTCCGGCGTGCCCCATTCCATCTACGAGGTGGAAGGCGCCAAGGACGTGGCCATCGAGTGCAACTCGTTTTCCAAAACCGCCGGGTTTACCGGCGTTCGCTGCGGCTATATGACGGTGCCCCACGGCGTGAAGGGCAAGGGCGGCGCCGGGCAGGCCGTTTCCCTGAACGCTTTGTGGAAGCGCCGCATGGGCACGAAGTTCAACGGCGTCAGCTACCCCGTGCAGCGCGCGGCGGCCGCCGTGTTCACCCCCGAGGGCTGGGCGCAGTGCATGGAGACCGTCGATTACTACCGCCGCAACGCCGCGCTGATCCGTGCGGGGCTTGCGAACATGGGCTACAGGGTGTTCGGCGGCGTGGACGCGCCCTATGTGTGGATGAAAACCCCCGCCGACAGCTGGTCGTTTTTCGATACGCTGCTTACCACCGCGCACGTGGTGGGCACGCCGGGCGCGGGCTTCGGCCCCAGCGGCGAGGGGTATTTCCGCCTGACCGCCTTCAACACCTACGAGAAAACACAGGAAGCGATCCTAAGGCTTAAGGAGCTGTAATCAATGGGCTGTCACCTGATCGCGCTGGGCGGCGCCGGGCAGAAGGCGCTGGAAATGATCTCCTACGCCTGCGCCTGCGACGCGCTGTACGAAACGGATGACGACCTGCGCCGCGTGCCTCTTCCCGCGCTTTCGGTGCTGACCGCCGATACCGATCTTTCCTTTGATTCAACGGCCGCCCAGCGCTATCAGGCGCTGCAGACGGTTTTTTCCGCCGCCGCGCCGCCGCACGCGGGCTTTCATACGAAACTCAATCTGGAACATTTCGCGGTGGTCGACCCCGCCCGCCCCAGCGTGCAGGACATCGCGCGCGGCCGGGAGCAGCTGTTCACCCGCACGCTGTTTTCCGCCGAAAAAACCGCGCTGGACGCGCGCGAGGGCCTGCAGGGGCAGGCCGATTTAGGCATGTTCTTCTTTGCGGACGCGCTCAGCCGCCTGTCGGAAACGCTGGCGCAGGGCGGGGAGTTTCCGTTTTTCGACCGAATCCAAACCGAGCTTGACCAGGGCGAAGACGTGAAGGTGCTGCTGATCGGCTCCGTGTACGGCGGCACGGGCATGAGCGGCATCCAAAGTTTTGCCCGCTTTCTTCGCGGGCGTTTCGCGTACGAACGGCTTTCGCTGGGCGCGGCGCTTGTGCTGCCCCCGCACGATCCCAAAACGGTGGGCCTGCACAACGCCCGCGCCGCCGCCGCCCTGCGCCAGTACGGCGCGGACGGCCTCATGCGCCGGAGCGGGTACGACGACCGCGGGCTGCTGGACGCCGCCTATTTGATCCGCATGAGCGGCAACCTTTACGCCATGAACTACGCCCAGGCCGCCGAAAGCGCGCCCGGCGACCTGCGCCTTGCAGACTGG
Source organism: uncultured Oscillospiraceae bacterium (assembly GCA_964426145.1). GTDB lineage: Bacteria > Bacillota > Clostridia > Christensenellales > Aristaeellaceae > CAXXOK01. Next base: position 2,005 of record CAYRPW010000113.1, on the reverse strand, counting down.
CTTGCCGCCCGGAGCGCCTCGCAGTTTTTTGCCGCGCGCCTGCGCGGCGAGAACGCCGAGGGGCTGGGGCTTTACCACCTTCCGCGCACCTCGCACCAGCCCGCCTGGCCCTGTTTTGACGACGACCGCGCCTTTTTCCGCCTGCGTTTCGGCGGGCTGATGCGCGCGGCCGCGCTGCACCTGAGCGCGTGCGAACCGGAGCTTTCAGCGGGCCTTGCGGGCAAGAGCCGCCTTGCGCCCGTCTTCGCGCCGTTTTACAAGGCCGCAAAACACTTCGGCGCGCCGGAGCGCGAGGCGCTGCAGCTTTTGCAGGACGCGCTGACGGAGTTCTTCTCGCAGGTTGTGCGCCGGATGAACGAAATCCAGCGCCTGCAGCCCGCGCCCATGCCCGGCAAGGCCGAGCCGGACGGCTTCTTTTCCGTTCCCGCCCTGCAGGCGCTGAAAACGATCCTCACGATACCGGGCGGGGACGCCGCGGAAGCCCGGCGCGCGGCGCGGGAGACGCTCCCAGCGCTGATCTGCGGCGGCACGGACCCGAACTTTTCCTGGAAGCGCATGCTTGCGCAGCTGCAAAGAAGCCGCAGGCCCGTGTCCGATACCCCTTCCGCGGCCTTTGCCGCCTATGCCGCCGCCCTGCTCAACTGCGCGGCGCAGGGCACGGCGGGCCTGCCCGCGCTGCAATTGCCGGAGCCGGACAGCCGGGGCATCGACCCCAACCATCACCTGCTCACCCTCGCGCGCAACCTGCCCCTGCTGCCGGACGCGCCCCTGTGCGCCGGGCCGGACGTGCTTGCCTGGGAAACGCGCCTGAGCGCCTTGCTGTCGCTGCCCCACGCGCAGGCCGTGCGCCTGCGGGAAGTGGCGCAGTGGCGCGGGCTGATTGCCGTTTTACTGCTGTGGGACGGCTGGGAGCTGCGCCACAACCTGCCCAAACTCAACTGCGCCCCGCCGCCGGAGGGCGACGGCACCCGCGCGGTGCTCGCGGCGCTTTCCAAAGAACGTTTGAACGCCGGGCTGACCCTGTTTATTCTGGAAAAGGACGTGGACGGCGTGGTGTTCGAAGGCCCGCTGGGGCTGCTGTCCCCCCACACGGGGCTGTTGTCCGCCGCCGACCCCGAAAAGCTCTACGGCCTGCTGCCGGAGTGCGCCCGCTGGTATACCCCGGACACGAAGACCTTTGCCGATCCCTGCCCGCTTTTAAGCGAGCCGGACCGCGCGCGGCTCATTCACCGCCTGAAATGCTTGCAGGCGCTCACCGAGCGCGCGGAGCCAACAAGCCCGCTGCGCCTGGGCGGCGGCGCGCTGTACGCCGCGGCGGACGCGTTTTTGGGCGATCTGCAAAACCAGCACGACCTGTGGCGCGAGCGTTTCGAGGCGGACGACCCCCGGGCGGCCAAAGCGCTGTATGTGCGCGCGCTGGCGGTGTTCGGCCCGGCGGTGGAGGGCATCGAGCGGCAGGAGGAAGAGCTTTCGCTGCAGGATATCCGCCAGAACCCGCTGATGATCCGCCTGCTGGGCGAGCCGGGGGAGCTGAAGCGCGGCGCAGCGCCCTCCGCGCTGTTCGACAGCGAGCCGATGACCACGTATTTCTATCACGGAACGGCCTTCGCGGTCGATTCCGCGCGCTACCTGCTGGCGCCCGTGAACGCCGAGGGCGAACCGCAGGCCCTGCAGGCGCTGGAGGAAGTGCTGGACCATGCAGCCTCGCCCGCCTATCACCGCCAGGCCGCCAAGCGCTTCTTGGAGCTTGCCAACCGCCTCACCAGCCGCCCCGGCGCAAGCAAAAAGGCCGTCAGCCTGTTGCGCGCCTGGAGCGTGAAGCATTCCAAGCTCGCGGAGACCATCGGGTAAAGAAGCGCTTGCAAGCCCCGCAAATCAGCAGGCCGCCGCCATCATGATGGCGGCGGCCCAGACCGCTGACAAACCCTGTTTGGAAGCGGGATGACAGCTTGTTCAAAAGGCCGCGTATGCTAGAAACCAAGCGTGGCGCGGGTCTGAGCGTACA
>CAYRPW010000112.1:2934-7035 GCA_964426145.1 uncultured Oscillospiraceae bacterium | reverse complement strand
GGAGTTGCGGCGGGAGTATTCGCTTAGGTACACTGCGCCGCCGATCCCGATGGGCACCGCGATGAACAGCGATAAAAACGTGATGACGAGCGTGTTGATCAGCGACGGCAGGAGACTTTGGTTGTCGGTCGTGAACTTGACCGAGAACAGGTCCCACGTCAGGTTGGGAATGCCCTGCACGAGGATGCTGATCACCACCTGCAGAAATAGAAACACGGTGGTGGCGATGCACAGGATCGTGAGCAGCCGGATCAGCGCCGAGAAGGGGTGGCGGCGTATGCGCAGCTGCCATGCCCGCGCTCTGGCGCGCAGGTCTTCGGCGCGGTTTTGATGTGCGGGCGCGGCGGGATTGTTATTGTTCATAATTCCACCCTCCTGTTGAGCGCGGAGAAGAGCAGGTTGATCATTAAGATGAAGACGAACAACACCACGCCGGTGGCAATCAGCGCTTCGCGGTGCAGATCGGCCGCGTAGCCCATCTCCGTTACGATGTTGGTGGTCAGCGTGCGGATGCCCTTCAAAATCCCCGCGGGCATGCGCGCCTGGTTGCCCGCGACCATCACCACGGCCATGGTTTCACCGATGGCGCGGCCGATGCCCAGCACCAGCGCGGCCATGATGCCGCTCTTGGCCGCTGGCACCACGGCGCGGAACACGCTGCGCTCTTCCGTGGCCCCCAGCGCGAGGCTTCCTTCATAGTAGCTTTCCGGCACGGCTTTGACGGAGCTGTACGTCAGCTGGATGATGGTGGGTAAAATCATCATCGCAAGCAGGATGGAGGCCGTGAGAATGCTGAAACCCGTGCCGCCGAATGTATCGCGCACGAACGGCACCAGTGTGCGGATGCCGAAGAACCCGTACACCACCGACGGGATACCCGCCATCAGCGCGATCATCGGCTGCAGGAAGCGCATCACCGGCTTGGAACTGAACTTCGCCATATACACGCCCCCCAGCACGCCGATCGGCCCTCCCAGCAGGATTGCCCCGGCGGTTACGTAGAGGCTGCCTACGATCATCGGAAGGATCCCGAACAGATCGTTGAGCGGTTTCCATGTCGTTCCCGACAGGAAGGAGAATACGTTGACCTCCGTAAAGAAGGGCAACCCGGTCATAAACAGGTAAACGCAGATCAAAAGCACCGCGGCTACGCATACGCAGGCCGATGCCATGAAGACCCAGCGCATCGCTTTTTCCTTGAACCTCATCCGCATTTGGCCTTCCTTTCCCCTTACATTTCTATTATACAAATGTAAGAATAACGGCGCGATGTAATGCATACGTACTGCTGATGTAAAATTCATGTAAAATCAACGGCATTGGAGACGCATTGAGAACTGTTCTTTTTACAAAACCTTTACGTAACCGGAATTTACGTTTAACATTGCCGCCTTACAATAACATCGTAAACCGAAATGAACCGAGTTTGAAAGGATTGGAACATCATGAAAAAATTCTTGGGCATCCTGCTGGCTCTCGTTATGGTCGCGTCCCTTGCTACCGCTTTCGCGGGCAGCGATATCGTCGTCATCAGCCGTGAAGAGGGCTCCGGCACCCGTGGCGCGTTTGTGGAACTCACCGGCGTGCAGGAAAAAGACGCTGCCGGCAATAGCGTAGACAACACCACCGTCGAAGCCATCATCCAGAGCGGCACCGCGGCCGTCCTCACCACCGTGCAGAGCACGCCCGACGCGATCGGCTACATCTCCCTGGGCTCCCTGAACGACACCGTCAAAGCCCTGAAGGTGGAAGGCGTGGAAGCCACCGTGGAAAACATCCTGGCCGGCACCTACGTTCTCTCCCGTCCGTTCAACATCGCCACCAAAGGCGAACTCAGCCCCCTGGCCGCCGATTTCATCGCCTGGATCTTCTCTGAAGAAGGCCAAGCGATCGTTACCGAAGAGCACTACATCTCCGAAGGCCACAGCGAATATACCCCCGCCGAAGTGGAAGGCAAGCTCGTCGTGGGCGGCAGCACCTCCGTGTATCCCCTGATGCAGAAATTCGAAGAAGCCTATGAAGCCTTAAAGAGCGGCAAGGTTGATATCGAAGTCCAGGGCGGCGGCTCCACCGTGGGCATGACCGGCGCGATCGACGGCACGTTCCAGATCGGCATGGCCAGCCGTGAGCTCAAGGACAGCGAACTTGCGGAACTCACCCCCTATGTTGTCTGCATGGACGGCATCGCCGTGGTTGTCAACACCGAGAACACCGTGGAAAACCTCACCATGGCCCAGATCAAGGACATCTTCACCGGCGTGGTCACCGATTGGGACGCCGTGAAGTAAGCTTCCGGATCTGACACGCAAATAACCACGCCCCTGCGGCCGCAAGGCCGCGGGGGGTTTCTTTCTGCCATTTTCTGTTGCCGCAGATAATCCTTGCCGGTTGTTCTCTTCCCGCGGGTGGATTCCTATGGTATAATCCAACGAAAGGGAATTCTATAAACGGTCGGGAGGCGCTCCGTATGGCTTCGTTTACGCTTCGCAACGGCATGGAGCTGGGCTGCGCAAGCGCCGCTACGCAGATCGAAGGCGGCGAGCTGGATCACAGCTGGATGCGCTGGGCCCGTGCCGGGCATATCAAGGACGGCTCCTCGCCCGCCCGCGCGAACGATCACCTGCGCCGCTGGCAGGCGGACGATCAGCTGATGGCCGATCTGGGGCTGCAAATCGCCCGCATCGGCGTGGAATGGGCGCGGATCGAACCCGCGGATGGCGTGTTCGACCAGGCGGCGCTGGATCTGTATGCGGAAGAGGTCCGCTGGCTGAACGCGCACGGCATCAAGCCGCTGGTCACGCTGCACCATTTCACCAATCCCCTGTGGTTTGAGGATATGGGCGCGTTTGAGAAATTAGCGAACGTGCGGTATTTTCTGCGTTTTGTTACCCGTGTGGTACAGGCCTTTGGGCCGGACGTGACCGAATACGTCACCGTCAACGAACCCAACGTGTACGCGGCGCTCGGGTATTTTTACGGCATGTGGCCGCCGGGAGGAAAATCGTTTCGCAAAGCCTGCCGGGTGATGGCGGTTCTGGCGGCGGCGCATGCGCAGGCGTACGGGCTGATCCACGCGCTGCAAAGAGGAATGGGCATACCGCAAACGCGCGTCAGCTTTGCGCTGAACATGCAGGGCTTCGAGCCGGAAAACCCGCGCAGCGGATCAGACCGCCTGGCCGCGTATCTGGCGGAGCGGTTCTTTCAGGGCAGCGTTGCCAGGGCGATGATGCTGGGCGTATTCCGCTGGCCGGTCCGTAACCTTGCCGGGATCAAAAAAGGCCTGTATTGCGATTTTATCGCGCTGAACTACTATACGCGCGTCACGATGCGGGGCATGAAAACCGGTACGCGCGCGGGCGTACCCGTGAACGATCTGGGCTGGGAAATTCACCCGCAGGGGATTGTGGATTGCCTGCGCAAGCTCTATGCACTGCACGCGCTGCCCATCTATATCACCGAAAACGGCACCTGCGACAACCGGGACGCCTTCCGCTGCCGGTATCTGTTTGAGCACCTGGAAGCGCTATGCCAGTCCGGCCTGCCCGTTGAGCGCTACTATCACTGGTGTTTTACCGATAACTTCGAATGGCTGGAAGGCGAAAGCGCGCGTTTCGGCCTGATACACGTGGATTATGAAACGCAGGCGCGCACCGTGAAGCGCAGCGGCGAGTTCTTTGCGGAAATCATCCGCCGGGGCGGCGTGACGGAAGCGATGTACGAAACCTACGTCAAAGACCAGCAATACGCGGTCGGCGCGCGATAAGGGAGTTACGGCATGGCGCAATGGTGGCAGGACCGGGTTGTGTACCAGATCTACCCCAGAAGTTTTCAGGATACGAACGGAGACGGTTTCGGCGATATTCCGGGGATCATCGTAAGGCTTCCCGAACTGCAAAAACTCGGCGTCGGTATTTTGTGGCTGTCGCCTGTTTTCAGCTCGCCGGACGTGGATAACGGCTACGACATCAGCGATTATTGCGCCATCAGCCCGAAATTCGGCACGATGGACGATATGGACCGCCTGTTTGCGGAGGCGAAACGCCTTGACATCAAGATCATCCTGGATCTTTTTCAGGGAATATGCCCCTACTCCAGCGGCAG
>CAYRPW010000112.1:0-2924 GCA_964426145.1 uncultured Oscillospiraceae bacterium | reverse complement strand
AACTCGGTATCGGCATCATATGGCTGAGCCCGATGTATTGCTCGCCGGACGCGGACAACGGCTACGATATCAGCGACTACCGCGATATCGACCCGCGGTACGGCACGATGGCCGATATGGACCGCCTGTTCGCGGAGGCCAAACGCCGCGATATCAAAATCATCCTGGACCTGGTCATCAACCACACGTCGGACGAGCACCCGTGGTTCCAGAAAAGCCGCAGGCGGGAGGAGCCGTATACCGATTACTACATCTGGAGACCGGCAAAGGCGGGCGGAGGCCCGCCCAACAACTGGACGGGTTTCTTCATGGGTTCCGTGTGGACCTGGGATGAACTCCGCGGTGAGTATTATCTGCACCTGTTTCATCAAAAACAGCCCGATCTCAACTGGGAAAACCCGCTGGTGATGGACGAAGTTAAAACCATCATGCGGTTCTGGCTTAATAAAGGCGCGGCCGGGTTCCGCTGCGACGTCATCAACGTGCTGGACAAAGCCTCCTTTGCGGACGGCAAACCCCGCGCGGTGGTGCGCGGGCTGGAGCATTACAAGGCGCGGGAGAAGAACCACGAAATTTTGCGGGAGCTCCGCAGAAGCGTGCTGGACGCCTACGATTGCTTTCTGGTCGGCGAGTGCGTGATGATAAACGCGGAGGAAGCCAAACAGTTTTGCGACCCGCGTCACCGGGAGCTGGACATGCTGTTCTATTTCGACCATTTGGAGGTCGACCGGCGCGTTGCGCGCTACATCCCCAAACCGTTCAGCGCGAAACGCCTGCTAGCGGTGCTGGCCAAGTGGCAGGCGGCGCTTGACTGGAACGCCGTCTATCTGGAAAACCACGATCAGCCGCGGGTCGTGTCCCATTACGGAGACGACGGCAGATACTGGGCGCGCAGCGCTAAACTGCTGGCAACGCTTTTGTTCACGCTGCGCGGCACGCCGTTTGTGTATCAGGGGCAGGAGATCGGCATGACCAACGCGGGGTTCGAATCGCTTGACGAGATCAGCGATGTGGAAAGCCGCAATATCGACCGGCTGATGCGATCCTTCCATATCCCGAAGTTTCTGCGCACACGGTGGATCGCCATGGCCTCGCGCGACAACGCCCGCACGCCGGTGCAGTGGTCGGCAAAGCCCGGCGCGGGCTTCACCGGGGGCAAACCGTGGCTGCCGGTAACGAACAATTACCCGCGGATCAACTACGAAGCGCAGGCGGAGGACCCGGATTCCGTGCTTACTTACTACCGCCGGATGATCGCCCTTCGCGCCGGAAGCGACCTCCTGAAATACGGCACGTTCAAACCCCTGTTTGGCAGCCGGCGTGTGATGGCGTATCAGAGGGAGTTAAACGGTGAAAGCCTGACGGTGGTTTTGAACCTTTCCCGGCGCAAAGCGCGCGTTCCCTTCACGGGGAACGTGCTTGCCGGAAATCTCGGTACGGCGGTTTTTCACGGGCTGCTGCAGCCCTACGAAGCGGTGATTCTGACGTCCTCCAAGGAGAATATGCTATGATTCATGTGGAAAACGGCGAGTTCCGGCTGAGCACAAGCGGCACGAGCTATTGGTTCCGCGTTACGAAGTTCGGGCATCTGGAACATGTGTATTACGGCGGCCTTCTGCCAAACGAGCAGGGCATGGAGCCGCTTTTACTCAAGCGCGTGATGCCCGCGGGCGGCAACGTTGCCTATGCGGCCGGCGACAACGGCTACGCGCTGGATTCGCTTTGCCTGGAATGGTCGGGCATCGGCAAGGGCGATTACCGCGAACCGCCTGCCGAAATCCTGATGCCGGACGGCACCTTCACCGCGGATTTCCGCTACGTAAGCCATCGGGTTGCGGAGGGCTGCGTCCCGGCGGACGGGCTGCCCACCGCGCAGGGCGGCGCGCAGACGCTTGTCATCACCCTGCAGGACGAACCGAACCGCGTTTTTCTGGACCTCCATTACACCCTGTTCCCCGAAGCGGACGTCATCACCCGCCGCGCCGTGCTGCGCAATGAAAACGAGCGGCCGCTCACCGTTCGCAAGCTGTTCAGCCTGATGCTGGATATGCCCAACGACAATTTCCATATGGTTACCTTCGACGGCGTTTGGACCGCCGAGGCGCACAAGCACACCCGCCCGGTTACCTACGGGCTGACCGTGAACGCGTCCGTCACCGGGGCCAGCTGCAGCCGGCATAATCCGGGCTTCCTGCTGGTATCCGCCGACGCGCGGGAGAATGTGGGAGACGTGTACGGCTTTAACCTCGTCTACAGCGGCAACCACTACGGCGCGGCGGAGCTGAGTATGCTCGACCTCGTGCGCGTGAACCTGGGCATCCACCCGCAGTGCTTTTCGTGGATGCTTTCACAGGGCGCGCGCTTTGAAACGCCGGAAGCCGTGATGAGCTACTCCGGCGCGGGCATGAACGGCCTGTCCCGCCGGTTCCACGATTTTGTGAACAAGCACGTCGTGCGCGGGGACTGGCAGGGCAAGGAAAGGCCGATCGTCCTCAACAGCTGGGAGGCGTGCTATTTTGACTTCAGCCGTTCAAAGCTCCTGCGGCTGGCGCGCGGCGCGAAGAAACTGGGCGTGGAGCTGTTCGTGCTGGACGACGGGTGGTTTGGCAGCCGGGACGATGATACCAAAGGCCTGGGCGATTATTCGATCCATCCGCGCAAGCTGCCCCGGGGGATGAAAGACCTGGCAGCGCACATACACGGCATGGGGCTTCAGTTCGGCCTGTGGTTTGAGCCCGAGATGGTGAACCCGGACAGCGATCTGTACCGCGCGCATCCCGAGTATGCCGTACAGACGCCGGGGCGGCAGCCCTCCCTGGGCCGAAACCAGCTGGTGTTGGACCTGTGCAACCCCGTCGTGCGCGATTATATCGTGGAGAACGTATCGCGCATTCTGGATTCCTGCCAGATTGACTACGTGAAGT
>CAYRPW010000111.1:0-7074 GCA_964426145.1 uncultured Oscillospiraceae bacterium | reverse complement strand
GACGCTGAAGTTATAAAGGCTCCGCTCCATGGCGTCCCGGGCGAACGTGAGCATCTCGCCGTCGGTGGCAAAGGTGAACTGCCTGTATGCAAGCGCGTCGGCCGAGGCCGGATCGGCGTTCGTTTTCACGACGGCGATGATCACGTAGCGCGCCTGCTCGTACAGGGTATCGAAGGAAAGAAACGCGTGGGGGCCCGCGAACCCGATGCCCTGGCTTTCGTATTGCTTGAGCGGCTCGAAGGTTTTGCCCGCATTGGCGGTGCGCGCGTACAGCACGATGTTTTCCGGCGGCACGCGGAAATCCACGTTCTCGTCCGCAAACACCGCGCCGTAGCCGGAGTACGCGCCCATGGCGTTATGGTTTAGGTAATAGGTGTTGTTGCGCTGCACCACCAGCTCGCTTAAAACGCCGTCGATGGTCAGGCGCCCCACGATGTCCGGGTTTTCCGTCTGCAGCGCGGCAAGATCGTCGCGCACGACGAGCAGGGGGTTCAATGGGTAGCGCGCAAGCGCGCTACGCGGCGCGGGGGTGATTTCCCCCGGGGCGACCGATTGATCGGGATTGAGGCCCCCCTCGCTCATGGCGGCGATCAGCGGATCGTTCTGCGCGATGCGCGGCGTGGGCGACGGCGTTTGCACCGGCACGGGCGACGCCGTGGGCGGATAGGTTTCCCCCGCCGGCCGCAGGGCCACGGCCACCGCGCCGCGCATGAAATCGACGTTGTTTTCCTTCAGATACACGGTGCGGTACGCCTGGATGGCGGCCTCGCTTTGGGCAATGTTTTGGGCGATGCGGTAGATTTCCACCCCGCAGAACAAAAGCCCGGCGACGCAGCTTAAAATCACCGCCGTGCGCCAGGGTTCGGCGCGCCGTTTGCCCGGCTGCGGGGGCGGCGGCAGCGGCTCCGGCAGGTCGGGTTCGTCCGCCTCGTCCGGCTCGGGATACGGCTCCCCGTAGGGTTCGCCGTAAGGCTGGTCATCGGAACCGGCGTAGGGTTCGCCGTAAGGTTCGGCATACGGGTCTCCGCCGGGCGCGGCATAGGGCGGATACGCGGCGGCGTTTCCGGCATCCGGCCCCGGCGCGCGCGCCGCGGTATACGGGTCGGCCGCATTGCGGCGCAGATAGGGCATGGGGGCGAAATATTGCTCCTCGGGCGGAAGCTCCGCGTCCGGCGGCAGGGCGTACGGCGTTTCGCCGCCGCCAGCCCAGCCCTGTTCCTCCCAGGGGTTATAGGCGCGTTCCATGGCAGTGTGCTGCGCCATGGGTTTGGATTCGATGAACTCCTGCTCCCTGCGCCCGTCCGGGGAAGCGCCGTCATCCGGTTCCGCGTGCAGGCAGTAGGGCATGCCGGGAACAGGCGCCGTATGGGTGCGGCGCGGAGGTTTGTTGAACGAACCCTGATCCGGTTTCATGCGCTGTTCCCCTCGCCGTCCGAACTTCGATTTTCCTCATTTCATACTACCGTTCCGGCGTTTGCATGTCAAGCCGGGCCGCCGCGCGAAAACCGCCCGCGCGGCGCGGAAAACCGCAGAAAACAAGCGCCGATCGTTTGACATACACCCCGGCAAACCCTATAATGAAACGGTATATGCGCTATTTTGCACACAAGGAGATCATTCCATGAAACTCTTAACCTCCGCCCAGCTCCGGTCGATGTTCCTGCAGTTTTTCAAGGACCGCGGCCACACCGTGATTTCCAGCGCGTCGCTGATCCCGGAGAACGATCCCACGGTGCTGTTCACCACGGCGGGCATGCATCCGCTGGTGCCGTACCTGCTGGGCGAAAAGCACCCCGGCGGCACGCGCCTGACGGACGTGCAGAAGTGCATCCGCACCGGCGATATCGACGACGTGGGCGACGCAAGCCACCTGACGTTTTTTGAAATGCTGGGCAACTGGTCGCTTGGGGATTATTTCAAAAAGGAAATGATCCCGTGGAGCTGGGAGTTTTTAACGAGCGAGGATTACCTGGGCATCCCCAGGGAAAAGCTCGCGTTTTCCGTGTTCGAGGGCGATGAAAACGCCCCGCGGGACGAGGAAAGCGCCGCGCTTTGGCGCGCCTGCGGCGTGCCCGCCGACCGGATTTTTTTCCTGCCCAAGGAGAACAACTGGTGGGGCCCCGCCGGCACGACCGGCCCCTGCGGCCCGGACTCCGAAATGTTCATCATCACCGATAAAGCCCCCTGCGGGCCGGACTGTTCCCCCGCCTGCTCCTGCGGGCGGTATCTGGAAATCTGGAACGACGTGTTCATGCAGTACAATAAAACCGCGGACGGCAGCTACGTGCCGCTTTCCCAGCCCAACGTGGATACCGGCATGGGGCTGGAGCGCACCATCTGCGTGCTGACGGGCAAGGATAACGTATACGAAACCGACCTGTTTTCAAACATCCTCGCGAAAATCGCGCAGCTGAGCGGCAAAACCTACCAGAGCAGCAAAAAGGCGTTCCGTATCGTGGCCGACCACATGCGCACCGCAACCTTCATTCTGGGCGACGACCGGGGCATGGCGCCCTCCAACGCCGGGCAGGGGTATGTGCTCAGACGGCTCATCCGCCGCGCGGTGCGCTACGGCATGGAGCTGTCGCTTCCCGGCGGCTTCACGGGGGAAATCGCCCGCGTGATCATCGAACAGTATCAAACCGTATATCCAGAGCTTGCCCGCAACGGCGCGTTCATCCTGGAGCAGCTCTCCATGGAAGAAACCCGCTTTGCCAAAACGCTGGATCAGGGCACGAAAGAATTCGAGAAAATCGCGGGGAAGCTGGACGGCACACAGATCGACGGCCTGAGCGCGTTCCACCTGTACGATACCTACGGTTTTCCCATCGAGATGACGGAAGAGCTTGCCAAAGAGCGCGGCCTGACCGTGGACAAGGCGGGCTACGAGGCGAGCTTTAAGGAGCACCAGGAAAAAAGCCACGCGGGCGCGGAGCAGACCTTCAAGGGCGGCCTGGCCGACCACGGCGAGCAGACCACGAAGCTCCACACCGCAACGCACCTGTTGCACAAGGCGCTGCGCCAGGTGCTGGGCGACGAGGTGGCCCAGAAGGGTTCCAACATCACCGCCGAACGCCTGCGGTTTGACTTTTCCTTCGGCCGCAAGGTGACGCCGGAAGAGCTTGCGCAGGTGGAAAAAATCGTAAACGCCGTCATAATCGCCGCGATGCCCGTGACCGTGGAAGAGATGACCGTGGACGAAGCCAAGGCACAGGGCGCGATCGGCCTGTTTGAGAGCAAGTACGGCGAAAAGGTGAAGGTTTACACCATGGGGGATTTCTCCAAGGAAATCTGCGGCGGGCCGCACGTGGGCAACACCGCCGAACTCGGCTCGTTTACGATCCAGAAAGAGGAAAGTTCCTCCGCAGGCGTGCGCCGCATCAAAGCAATCGTAAGCTAGGGAGCGATAACCGTTGGCAAAACAACAGGTGCAGACCATGGCGTGGGCATCGCCCCGGCGGGTGATGCTGGTGATGATGTCACTGCCGACGCTGTATAATTACCTGTATTCCATGACCGTATCCGGGGCATACACGTTGTCGCCGGTGTTTGGCGGCGCGCTGTTTATGAGCGGCGCGGCGGCATCCGCCTACGCGCAGACCTTTCTGGGCGAGCGCAGGAAAAGCTTAACAAAGCGCATGCGCGTGTTCGGCACGCTGCTTCTTGCCTGTATGTTTTTGCTGGCGTTCACGCTGTGGGTTGTGTACCCTGTGTTCTCCCGCGTGTCGCATTTCTGGGAGCTGTCCGCGGTGACCCTTGCGCTCACCGTGCGCGGCCCCGTTGGGCGGCGGATGATTTTCAGCGTGCTGCGCGGGCGCATCGGAAAACCGGCGTTCAGTTTCTTCTTTGCCCTGCTGCAGCTGCTGCTGGCCGGGCTGCTTGCGCTTTTGTTCTTCCTGACTCTGCCCCGGACCACCGCGTGGTACATGCTCAGCGGCTACGGGCTTTCCATGCTGCTGGAAATCTACACCCTGTGGCGGGACCGCAAATCCATCGGCCAGGAAAACGCGCCCGAAGCGCTGAACCAGGAAACCGCGGAACGCATTTCCGCGGAGCTGCGGCAGATGAACGCATACGGCGCGTACCAGCGCATGCACGCGGTGATCCTCATCGCGCTGCAGACGACGCTGATCATGGTGTACACCTTCATCGGCATCACGGCCCGGGAGATCGTATCCTGTTTGGCGATCTCCGTTGCGTGCACCATCATCATGCGCGAGGTGACCGATTTTCTGTTAAGCCGCCTCAAGCGCCGCAGGCCCGGTGTGCTGCAGCTGCTGCTGATCGGCTTGTTTTTATGGCTGTACGCGCTTACTCTGTTTTACCGGATGCTCACCGACGGGTTTTCGCTGCTGATGACGTACAGCACCCTGGGGCTGTGCTCGGCGGGCTTGAGCGTATCGGTTACCTGCCTTGCGCAGATGGAGCGCGAGATGACCGCCGTGGCGCAGTACCGGCTGCACGAAAACATGCAGGGCTACGGCGCAATGCGTGCGGTGGCTACGGAGCTATCCATCCTCGCGGGACAGCTGATCGCGCTTTTGCTGCTGGCCGCCCTGTGCCTGCCCGCGGGCGTGAACCTGGCCGTGCTGGACTTTACCCGCATCCGCGACGATTTCCGCCCGCTGATGATCCTGCCGCCGCTCATGCTTACCGCAGGCGCGTTCCTGATCGTGCTGCGCTTCCCGATGAACAACCGCCACTTCCAAAAGCTCAAACGCTTCCTCACCCTGACCGACGAAGACAACCCGGCCCTGAGACGGCAGCTGGATACCGTGGTGGTGCACAAAAACAAAAACCGCTTCGGTTTGAAGGTCATCATCTTCTTCCTGCGGCTGTTGATGCCGCACGCGGTGATCGGCAAAGAACGGCTGCAGGGGCTGGAGGACGGCACGGTGGTGCTGGTGTGCAACCACGGCGAGGTATACGGCCCGGTGGCGGCGACGCTGCACGTGCCGATTTCCTTCAGGCCGTGGAGCATTGCCGAGATGATGGACAAGGCCGTGATCGTGGATTACCTGTACCGCAACACCGCCGTACGCCAGAGCTGGTGCCCGGATTTTATGAAAATGCCGCTGACCAAGGCGTTCGCCCGTTTCTTCCTGTGGGCGTTCCAAAGCCTGGACGCGATCCCCGTGTACCGCAGCAACCCGCACGCGCTGATAAAAACCTTCCGCCTGACGATCGATGCGATGCAGGCGGGCGACAATCTGCTGATCTTCCCCGAGCGCGGCGACAACGCCAGGGAAGGCGAGCGCGGCTACGCGGAAGAGGGCATCGGCGATCTGTACACCGGCTTTGCGATGCTGGCGCCCGCCTTGTACAAGCGGACGGGGAAAACCGCCGTGTTCGTGCCCACCTATGCGTCCAAAAAGCTGAAAACGCTCACGTTCGGCGAGTGCGTTCAGTTTAACCCGGCCGCCCCGGTGAACGAGGAAAAACTGCGCATCGTAAACGCGCTGCAAAAGAGCATCGAGGCGATGGTCGCGCTCGAACGGGAACCGGCGGTTTTGCCGCAGTAGAGGAAACGGAGGGCCATGATGAACGTTGACGTCGTACAGGCGAACCGGGACTTGCGAAGGTTTAAGGAACCGTCCAGTTTTGACGCTTTCTTCTGGGTGGCGTTCTGCCTGCTTTTTGCCGCCGTAACCGTGATCTACTACCGGGAGGCTGCCCTGGAAAACAGCGATATCCACCTGCACGCCGTCACCGCCTCGGGGTTCAGCTTCCGGGACCTGCATTCCATCACCAGCCGGATCGTGTACCCGTTCTGGCATCTGAACTTCGCGGTGCTGCTGAAACTGGGCGTGCCCTTCGTGTGGGCGGCCACCGCCGTATGCGTCGCCTATAAAATGCTGGGCTTCGTGCTGGTGCAGCGGATCGTGCACCTGTACCTCGCGCCGGAACTTTCGCCCAGGCTTGCAACGCTTGGCGCGCTGGCCGCGATGTTCGTCACCGCCGTGCGCATCCCGTCGCTCAATCCCACGGTGTACATCGGCATCGGCTCGCCCACCGTGTGGCACAATCCCACGCAGATCGTATCCATCCTTTCCTCGCTTTTGTGCGTGTTCTACACGGCGCACTGCGTGTATGCCTCCAAACGGAACGCTGAGGCGGGCGCGGCGGCGGTTTTACCGTGGGGAAAAGTCGCTTTGCTCGCCGCGTTTCTGCTGTTCAGCGTTTTATGCAAGCCCACTTTCATGCAGGCCTATCTGCCCGCCTGCGGCGTTTATTTTCTCGTTTTGTGGCTTACAAACAAACGGCATACGCGCTTCTTTTTGCAGATGATCCTGGCGTTTTTGCCGACGGTGCTGTTCTTTCTGATGCAATACCTCTACTATACGGGCGTGGTGGTGCCCTTTACCAGCGGCGTTGCGTTTTCGCTGAACTGGGCGCAGCTCTTTGTTTCCCTGCGCAACATGCTGCTGATGGCGGCGTTCCCGCTGCTTGTGCTGCTGCTCACCTCGAAAAAGGACTCCCTGCGCGACCCCGTGCTCGCCCTGTGCCTCTTGACGGCCCTGTTCGGCGTGCTGGAAGCCGGCTTCTTCTATGAAACGGGCATACGCGAAAACCACGGCAACTTCACATGGGCCGGCATGAACGCCGCGTTTTTGCTGTGGGTGATCACGGTGCCCCGGTTTTTCAACGCCGCCTGCCAATACCGCGCCGACCGCGCCCGCCTGGGCGAGAACGCCGCGAAAGGCGTGGTGAGCTCCGCCGCGCTCAAGCTTGCGCAAACCCGCCTGCGCGCGCAGGCCGCCGGGTTTCTCGCCGCCATCCTTTTGCTGATGTGGCATCTGTACGCGGCCGCCTATTACCTGTATTTTCTGTTCTCCACGGGGAGCGTGTTCTAGCGCCGGCTGGTACGAGTGGCCATACGCGCAAGCCGCCCAAACGATGATACGAAAAGAGCGCCGCGATCCGGCGCTCTTTCAGACCGCTGACAAACCTCGTTTGGAAGCGGGATGACAACCTGTTCAAAAGGACGCGTATGCTAGAAACCAAGCGTGGCGCGGGTCTGAGCGTACACGGACGTACGTGATGCCCGTGCCATCGCGCAGGTGACAACGCAGA
>CAYRPW010000110.1:6025-7089 GCA_964426145.1 uncultured Oscillospiraceae bacterium | reverse complement strand
CTTCGATCTCCGCGGGGAAGGCCGGGTCGCGCAAGTCGCGCGCCGGGCTGGGCGGCGCCATCAGGAACTTCCCCTGCAATTCATGGAACGGATACGCGCCGAACAAAATCGTCGGCTCCAAAAGCGGGTGGCGGGTGAGCGCGGCTTCGGCGTCCGGCAGGAAGGCCGGGCAGCCGGTTTTGCCCTGCAAATAGCTGTTGCCGCCGATGTGATCGGCGTTGGAATGCGTATTGAGAATGCCCTTCAGCTGCCAGCGGTTCTGTTCCAGCAGTTGCCGCACTTTGCGGCCCGCGTCCTTATCGTTGCCCGAATCAATCAGGTACACGTCGGTTTCGGTCTGCCGCCAGATGCCGATCTTGGCGGGGTTTTGGATGTAGAAGGTGTTTTTGGCGGCCTGGATGAGTTCAAACATGCGGCACTCCTTAACGCGAGGGGTAGAAAATCATGTTGTAGGCGCTGCAGCTTTCGGGGAAGGGGTTACGGTAGGCGTGGGGCAGATCGGCGCGGAAGCGCACGGCCTGCTGCCGGTGCAGGGTTACGGTTTTGCCGCCGATGGTCAGCTCCAGCTTTCCGTGCAGCATCAGCAGGTATTCCTCCGTGCCCTCCATGTGCTTGTCGCTTTCGTGCGCGCAGCCCGCGTCCAGCTCCATGTAGAAGATCTCGGCATTGCGCAGCGGATCGTACGGAAACAGCGCGCTCACGCGCATCTTGCCGTTTTCCTCTTCCAGAAGGTCGTTCATCTGCGCGTCGGCCACCGTAAACTCCGGCTCCTCTTCGCGCAGGAAGCTTGAAATCGGGATTTTCAGCCCCGTCGCTATTTTGGAAAGCGTGGTAATGGTGGGCGCGGACTGGCCCCGTTCAATCTGCCCGAGCATGGGTTTGCTCACGTCCGTCAGCTTCGCTACGTCGTCCAGGGTTAAGTTACGCTGCGCGCGCAGGGCCTTGAGGCGGTTGCCGACAGTCTCCGGCTGGATTAACATCGTATCACCCTTTCTGTGCGTTATAGCATATCTGAGCACAGTATAACAGATTCCGTATACTTTGCAACGCCGTGTTTGGAAACG
>CAYRPW010000110.1:0-6015 GCA_964426145.1 uncultured Oscillospiraceae bacterium | reverse complement strand
GGAAACGCGGTTTCGCTTTTCCGCCGGCTATGGTACACTGCGCATATTGAATACGTTTGGAGCGATGACCATGAAACGCCGGAACACCCTGCGTACCGCGCTGACCCTGCTTGCCGCGCTTTTGGTGCTGCTGTCGGCCTGTGCGCCTTTGGCCGCAAGCCCTTCCCCGGCTGCGCTGGACCCAAACGGCTCCTATACCGCGAAGGCCGACGTGGCCCTGTATATTCACACGTTCGGCAGCCTGCCCGAGAACTTCATCACCAAGGCGCAGGCGCGGGCATTGGGCTGGGACGGCGGCGGCCTGGAAGCCGTTGCGCCGGGCAAGTGCATCGGCGGGGATACCTTCGGCAACTTCGAGGGCCTGCTTCCCGAGGCCGAGGGCAGGAAATACGCGGAGTGCGATATCAACACCCTGGGCGCGCAGAGCCGCGGCGCGGAGCGCCTGGTGTTTTCAAACGACGGGCTGATCTACTACACGGGGGATCATTACGCATCGTTTACCCTTCTGTACGGAAAACCATAGAAGATATCAGTTAAGCAACGCCCCGCATTTTCTAAATGCGGGGCATATTTTTGTTACTTGTTCTCGTAATTGTATTTCTTGTAATCGTTGCCCATGGAGATCTCGGCGGGTTCGAAGTTTTCCACAGAGGTGGTTTTCTCGTGGAAATGGCGCACGTTCTGCCGGATGCCGGACACGGTGTAAAAGGGGTCGTCCGGCTGCAGCGGCAGGCACACGCTTTGCCCGGTGAACCCGGCCTTATATACCGCCGTAATATAGTCGATCGTCCTGCGCCCGTCCTCGCCCTGCACCAGATAATCGTTCGCGCCGCGCTCGATCGCGCCCAGCACGTTGTCAATCTGGGCGGTATGGCCTTCCCAGGGCAAGTCCGCAAGCGCCTGATGCTGCGCCTCGACGGCGGCCAGCGTTTCCGGGCTTTGCCTGCAAAAGCCGTTGGGCATCGCCTCCATGGCCTGCGGCCGCCAGGGCGCGCCGAGCTTGGCTTTTTCGCACTGGAACGTAAGCTGCTGTTCCTCGCCGTGATGCACCAGCGAGCTTGTAAGCGTGGACAGGGCGCCGTTTGCGTGCCGCCCGATCACCACGGAGAAATCCTCCACCTCGGAGTTGTCGTGATTCAGGTTCGAAAGCACCGCCGTTACTTCCGTGGGCGGCCCCAGCAGCCAGTTGAGCATATCGATATGGTGTACGGCGTGGTTTAAAGTGCAGCCGCCGCCTTCCTTTTCCCAGGTGCCGCGCCACCACAAATCGTAATAGCTGTGGCCGCGCCACCAGAAGCTGTCCACCTGCGCGTGCAGCACTTTGCCCGCGGTGCCGGAGGCAAGCAGTTGCTTTAACTTCCAAACCGGGTTGCGGAAGCGGTTTTGCGAAATGACGGACAGCCGCCGCCCCGTTTCGTCGCGCGTTTTCATCATCCGGTCGCACTCTTCCAGCGAGGCGGCCATGGGCTTTTCGCAGATCACGTCCATGCCGTGCTCCATGCAGGAGGTCGCCAGCGCCGCGTGCGTAAACGGCGGCGTGCACAGGCTGACCAGCTGGATATCGCCGCGCGAAAACAGCGCTTCGTGGCTGTCATATACGGCCGCGTCCAGCTGGAAGCGCCGTTTCACCAGCTCCGCCTTTTCGGGGTAGATGTCCACCAGCGCCATAATTTTGCAGCGCCCGGGAAAGGCGAGGTACCCTTCGATGTGCGCCGGGCAGATGCCGCCGGTGCCGATGATGGCCACGTTGATCATGTGCGATGCCCTCCGAGTACGGTGTGTTTGCAGGCGCGGCGCGCCTGTTTCTTTTCCCTCTAATTCCATAGGAGAGCGGACTTTCCCTTGCGTTCTGTTCTTTCCAAAAATTTTAACTCTTTATGATAACGGAATATTTTCCAGGGTAAATTCCGCCAAGCAGAATGCCGATGCGGCTTTCATGCTATTCGGCCAGCAGTTTCCCCAGAATGTACGCCTGTTCCATAAGCGCATCGTTGGCGGCAACCGCCCCCGGCGCATCGGCGCTGGCATGCAGGATCTGCACGATTTCGGACTTTGCATACCTGTACTCATCCTTCAGCGTGTTGATTGCGTTCAGGACTCCCGAAGTCTTCGCATCGGGATCCCCGTATGTCAGCAGTATTCCGATTTTCTTTCCCTCCAGTTTCCGTGTAAAGGCATAGCACCGGTCCATGAACAATTTCAGCTGGGCGGAAACGGAAAACATATAAATCGGGCTGGCGATCAAAAGCGCGTCCGCATCGCCCAGGGATTCATCAATCAACCGCATATCATCCTTCAGGATACATTGCTTTTTCCCGCCGCTTTGACAATACCCGCACGCCTGACACGGCCGGATATGCATTTTGTTTAAATGGAATGTTTCATACCTTCCGTGAACGGCGCGGATTCCCTCGATTGCCTGATAGGCAAGCGTCGCACTGTTTCCGTTTATTCTGGGGCTGCCCAGTATCACGACGACTTTTTTCATGCTCGTTCCTTTCCGTCCTTGCGTTCCCCGAACGTTTTGTTTCCTGCCTGCCTGGCGAAGCCGGGAGGCAGAGTTGCTTTCGCGGGTTCCTCCGCATCCGGTTCCTCCAGAAGACGGTTTCCTTCCGTTACCTGCGCGCGGATCATCTGGCGGAGTTCGACATCAGGAATTCTGGAGCGTTTCCTGGCGGCGAGATTCGTTGCGACGATCGCTTCTTCGGGACACCAGTTGAAGCAGGCGCCGCATTGCTCGCAGGCGTGCAGCCACACCGGGGATTGGTTCACGAGCTTGATATTCCCGGCGGGGCAAATTTGCTGACATATTCCGCAGCCGACACAGGTATCCTTCACCCGGAACTTTTTATCCTGTGACGGAATAATCAGCCGCGCGGCCAGGTTTCCGACCCCGGTTAACACCTTGTCCTGCACGGACGGTTTAACGGTGTGCGTTTGACGCGCAGCGATAACGTCCGCCATATGCGCAATCTGTTCGATCCAGGCTTTCGACCTGCAAACCGTTTCTCCGCATCGCAACAAAAAACCTGCCGATAGTTCCAGGCGGTTTTTTCGCAATCGCTTTTCCACCTGGGTCAGCGCGGCGCAGGGCATCCCCCCGTTGGTTACGATGGCGAACCAATAGGCGTTCGGGGTTTGCGGTTTCAGCCTGTCGATCCATGAAAGCACCGTTTTCGGAATCGTAAAATCAATAACGGGCGTGATGATTCCGATTTGGGCATAGCCCGGATACTGGCCAGGGTCCGTATCGTGCCGAATCGGCACGACTGCGGTATTCCCCAGCTTACGCGCTAACACGAGCGCTGTTTTGAGGGAGCTTCCTTTCCCCGAAAAAAAGTACTGGACCGTTTTCATCGCTTTTCTCCTCAAACCCGGCTTTATTGCAGATAGGGCCCGCGTTGACAGAATGGTTCCGCCAACGTATACTCATGATGTACACGCGAAACCGACGCAACAATATGCCACCGCAAGTAACCTGAATACACCGGCAGTTTACCTTTTTTATCTTTCACTGTCAAGCAAAGGGAGAAGAATACATGGAAATTCTATCGAGGCGCGAACGGGAGAAAAAGGTCAGGGAAGAAGAAATCCTGACTGCGGCGGAAGGGATCTTTTTCGAAAAAGGGTTCCACGACACGTCCATGGATGAAATCGCAAAGGCGGCGCAGTTCAGCAAGAAAACCCTCTACCAGTATTTTATCAATAAGGAAGACCTGTATTTTTCGGTCGCGCTCAGGGAATTCAGGCAGGTTCTCGCCTATTTCGAGGCCGGGATGCGTAGCGGGAAAACGGGCCTGGAAAAAATTCGGAGGCTGGGCGAAGCTTATTACGCCTACTACAAGGATTTCCCGCAGGCCTTCGCGCTGATCAATTACTGCCAGTTCATCCCGATGCCCAGAGATAGCATTTCCCGCTACGGAGAACTTGCGGAGCTCAGAAACCATCTGTTCCGGCTTTTTGCGGCCGCCCTGGAAGAGGGGAAAACGGACGGCAGCATACGCAGGGATTTGAACACGGAAGATACCGTGAACTCGCTCTTCATGCTGGTCACGGGCTTTTTAAGCCGGTTTGCCGAGCTGGAAAAAACGAAGATGGATGTGTACCGGCAGGACCCGGAGCGTTTTGTCGCATCGACGCTTGCCTTGATCGAACGCGCAATCAAAGCGCATCCATAGCCCGCTGCCGGCCGCGCCCAGGCATGAACGTGCGTTTGACGCCGTTTCGCGGCCCGCGCCTTTCCCCGGGGATTAGGGCGGGGAGGGACGTTTACACACTGTTTTATCAAATGCATCAGGCGCATCCGCGCAACCATGATGTCCGGCATGGTACGATGCGGCCCGCTTTTTGGGAGAAGCCGTCGCGCCGCCCTGTTCTCGGCGGGAGCGTATGGCGTTACCGGGTGCGGGGCTCTCGCGGCGTCAACCGTCGCAGCCGCATACGCCGCCTTGCCATGGCCGCAGAGCAGGGATGATAAAAATTCCGCAGTCCCTTCGCACGGTTGGCGCCCACGTGTCCGGGCCTGATCGCCGATCATAAGGGGCCGTACGATAAGGACTGCCGGAACCTCCCTGCACAACGAGAACCGTTTGACGGCGAAATCCGCGCCTCGCGGCGGCAACGCCTGCCGGACAACAAAGGGTTTCACCCCGTGTTTTGCCGACGCGCGGGCTGCCATGAAGTTCGGACGGGAGTTTCGCTTTCCGGCGAAACTCCCGTCCTTTTGAAAACATGGTTTTGCGTCCGCCTGCGCGGCGTTGCGTTCGCGGGTCTGCCTGTTCGCCCGCGCGGCGTTCCCCTGGTTTCCCTGCCGCTTACCCGGCCTGCCTGCGGCTTGCGAACTCGGCCATCGCGTCGGCCAGAAACTTGGATAGCCCGGCGCCGAACCTGTCGATATTCTTCGTGAAGCGTTCGTCGTCCACATACATCCGGCCCAGGGCTGCGAAGGCCTCCGGCGTGTAGGGTATGCCGAAATTCCCGTTGAAGAACCGAAACATCTCCTCCATCGCGGCCTGCGCGGCGGGGGAGGCCGGGGCTTCCGCCCGCAGCTCCGCCAGCTTGGCAAACAGCGCGTTCATGCTGTCGCCCAGCGCCTTCTGGCCCTGCGGGCCCAGGCCTTTCACATGGGCGCTGGAACGGTTCACGGCTTCGTCGCCCCAGCGGGTCCGGGCCTCTTCCTCGTAGGGGTTTTCGCCGAAGTCAAACCCCTGAAACTTTTCCTTGGGTGTCATCGTAATCTCTCCTTTGCTTGCCTGCATGGTGCGCTCCAGGGTTAAAAGCATGGCTTCGATTCGCTTTTTCTCACGGAGCAGGGTGTTTTTTTGCAGCTCGTACGCCGCTTCTCGGTCAAACGACGGGCTTTTCAGAAGCGCTCCGATTTTCTGTAAGGGAAACCCGCATTCCCGGAAGAACAATATCTGCTGCAGCAAATCCAAATCTTCCGCGGAATATTCGCGGTATCCGTTGTCCGGGTTGCGCCCCGGCCGCAGCAGCCCGATCTGATCATAATGGTGCAGCGTGCGCACGCTCACCCCTGTCAGTTCCGCTACCTCATTCGGGTTCATCCGCAATCCCTCCCTGCGGGTTCAGTATAAAGGATGACGTTACGTTAGAGTCAAGGGCGATAGCACCCTTTTCTGCTGGATTTCGTTATAAAAAGTCATGTTTTTTAGTCTTATCAGGCTTGACAAGCTAAAATCAAGTGTTTATACTGTATATGTAGATTATAAACAGATGCGGTAAGGAGGGTTGCTTGTGGATATCATCCTGTCCAACATGGCGGATACGCCGACGTATGAACAGATCAAAGAGCAAATTAAAGCCGCGATTTTCCGGGGAGAACTCAGCGACGGTGATCAGCTGCCCTCCATCCGTGGTCTGGCAAGGGATCTTCAAATCAGCGTGATCACGACGATGCGCGCGTACAACGATTTGGAGGATGAAGGGTTCGTGGTGAATGTGCAGGGCAAGGGCTGCTTTGTACAGCCGCAAAGCTTTGATCTGATGCGGGAGCAT
>CAYRPW010000109.1:3513-7098 GCA_964426145.1 uncultured Oscillospiraceae bacterium | reverse complement strand
GGCGAGAGCAACATTCTGCGCGGAACGATGATCGAAGACAAGCTCGTGCAGTTCGCCGGGTTCAATTTCCCTTGCGTGGACAAAGGTTTCGGGCGCAACCAGCCTGTCGACGTCGTAATTCGGCCGGAAGATATCACGATCGATAAAAACATCGAGATCGGCCAGATTCGCGGAACCGTGGAAAGCGCGTTGTTCAAAGGCGTACATTACGAAATGATCATCGATGTCGGAGAGCTGGAGTTCAAGATCCACTCCACCGTTATGCAGGAACCCGGTTCCCAGGTCGGCCTCACGATCATCCCCTACAACATTCATATCATGCTGCCCTCGGCGTTGGATGAAACGCAGGGCAATGAAATAGAAGAAGGAGCCGACGTATAATGCCCAGCGACAGCCTTTCGCTTTGGATGATCGCCGGCATTGCGGTGATCATACTCGGGTTCGCCGCGCTTGTCTTTGTGTTCATCAGGCGTTCCAACGGTATGAAGCGCTCCTTCTTCTCGTCGCCGTATACGCTTTGGATGATCCTGTTCACCATCGTTCCCGTGCTGTTGATTACGTATTATGCGTTTACGGATTCTACCGGTGCATTGACGCTGGATAATTTTAAAAATTTCTGGGACAGCAATTATACCGTAAACCAGCTCTACGAAGAGATGGGGCCGGAATATGCGGTTTTGATTACGCGTGGAACCGTCAACATCGCGATCCTAGTCTATTCGCTCTGGATGGCGCTCATATGCACGCTGATATGTCTGGGTCTCGGCTACCCTGCCGCATACTTTATGGCGGATAAGGAACTCAAGTACGGCGCGATCATCGTGGTGCTGTTCATTATTCCCATGTGGATGAACTTTCTTCTGCGCACGATTGCCTGGATGACGCTCCTGGAGGATAACGGCCTGATCAATACGTTAATGCAAGCATTCGGCCTGCCGCAGGCGCAGCTGATGTATAACGATACGGCCGTTTTGCTGGGCATGGTGTACAACTTCCTGCCTTTCATGGTATTTCCCATTTATACGTCGCTTACCAAGATGGACTCCCGGCTTTTGGAAGCGGCGCAGGATCTTGGGGCCAGTCCCATCCGTACGTTCTGGAAGGTTACGGTGCCGCTAAGCATTCCCGGCGTTGTTTCCGGTATCACGATGGTTTTCATGCCGTCGGTTACCACCTTCTTCATCCCCCGTATTCTCGGCGGCGGCAATACGATGATGTTCGGCGATCTGATTGAGAACCGGTTTCTGTTCGAAGGCAACTGGAATCTCGGAAGCGCACTCAGCCTTGTGATGATGGCGCTGATCCTGATCAGCCTGGGAATTCTCCGCAGGGCTGACCCGGAAGGCGAAGGGAGCGGCATCGTATGAACCGGATCATCAAGCGGGTTTACCTTGGGCTCATCCTGTTCTTTCTCTACGTTCCCATCATCGTTTTGATATTCTATAGTTTCAACGCGGGTAAAAGCCGTGCGAAGTGGGAAGGCTTCTCTCTGCACTGGTATGCGGACCTGTTCCGCGATGCCGCCATTCTCAAAGCGCTGTACGTTACCTTATCCGTAGCGGTAATCGCCGCCGTTTTCGCAACGGTCTTGGGAACGCTGGCAGCGATCGGCATACACGCGATGCGTAAACGGCCGCAGAGTTTGATGATGACCATGACGACGCTGCCAATGACCATGCCCGATATCGTAACGGGTATCTCGCTGATGATATTATTCACGTTCGCTAAAATTGAGCGCGGATACTTTACGATGCTGCTGGCGCATATCACGTTCAACACCCCGTTTGTGATCCTATCCGTCATGCCGAAGCTGAAGCAAATGAACAAGCACACCTATGAAGCTGCGCTCGACCTGGGCGCCACGCCGACTTACGCGCTCATACACGTCATTCTGCCTGAAATCGTACCCGGCATCATCACAGGCTTTCTGCTGGCATTTACCCTATCGCTTGACGATTTTGTCATCAGCTATTTTACGACCAGCCCGATGGTGCAGAACTTATCGACTTTAATCTATTCCAAGGCGCGCATCGGGATCGAACCCACGCTAAACGCCCTGAGCGCGTTGATGTTCCTTGCGCTTCTTGTGTTACTGCTGATGATCAACCGGCGGGCGGCGCGCGCCGGGCTACATTGAAGTAAACGCGTATGCGTTTATCATACTCTGATGGAGGATTATGGAATGAAAAAGGCTATTTTTTCTCTGGTCATCGCGCTCATCCTTTGCATCGCCGTGTCCGCGTTTGCAGACGGAGTCGTGAACGTATTTAACTGGGAAGATTACATTAACGAAGATGTACTGACGATGTTCGAGGAAGAGACCGGAATTAAGGTCAACATGATGAACTTCACGACCAACGAGGATATGCTCGTCAAGGTGCGCAATTCCCCCCAATCTTTCGACGTTATTTTCCCTTCCGATTACGCAATTGAGCGTTTGATCAGCGAAGATTTGCTTGCGGAGATTGATTTCGCGAATATCCCGAACTTCACTAACATCAATGAAAATCTGGTCAACCCGGCTTACGATCCGCAAAACCTCTACAGCGTCCCCTACATGTGGGGCACCGTCGGCATTTTGTATAACACAACGATGGTTTCGCAGCCTGTGGAAAGCTGGAGCGTTCTGTTTGACCCACAGTACCAGAAAAACGTTCTGATGCTTGATTCCCCCCGCGACAGCATCGGACTTGCGCTTAAGTATCTTGGCTATTCCATGAACACCCGCAATCCGCTGGAGCTCTACGCGGCGAAAGACCTGCTGATCAAACAGAAGCGGGACGGCATCGTCAAGGCGTATCAGGTGGACGAGGTGAAGGATAAAATGGCGGCCGGGGAAGCTGCGCTGGCCGTGATGTGGAGCGGTGACGCGCAATATGCAATCGCGCTGAACCCGGATCTCGCCTATGTCGTGCCGGTGGAAGGCTCCAACATCTGGGTGGACGGAATGGTGATTCCCAAGGCCGCGAAGAATAAGGAAAACGCCGAAGCCTTTATCAACTTCCTCTGCCGCCCCGACATCGCGCAAATGAACTGCGAAGAGATCTGGTATTCCTCGCCGAACACGGAAGCCATCAAGCTGATGGGCGAAGAATATACGGGGAACTCGACACTCAATCCGGCAGAAGCTACCGTGGAACGCTGCGAGGTGCTGCTGGATATTCAGGACTTCATCGAGGTTTACAACACCGTTTGGCTCGAGGTGAAAAGCGCGCCATCCAACTAACGAAATAGTTTTCGACAATTTGCCGTTTCCTGCTTTGCGAGGTTGAGTTTTTGCATGGCCTATGCTATGCTGAAATCATCAACCTCGCATCTTCTACTCTCAATAAGCAGGAGGAACGTACATGCAGTACGGACATTTCGATGAAAACGCACGGGAATACGTGATTACAAACCCGAACACTCCGGCACCCTGGACGAACTATCTGGGTTCGCCGGAGTACGGAGCCATCATCACCGTAAACGCAGGCGGATATAGCTTTGTAAAATCGGGTGCGAATGGCCGTATCCTTCGCTATACCTTCAACCAGTTCGACGAACCGGGCCGCTATATCTATCTTCGCGATCAGAACTCCGGTGATT
>CAYRPW010000109.1:0-3503 GCA_964426145.1 uncultured Oscillospiraceae bacterium | reverse complement strand
TCCTGGAAACCTGTTGCCAAACCGCTGGAGCAATACAAAACAAAGTGCCGCTTTGGTATGGGGTACGCGGCTTTCGACAGCGAGTACGACGGTATTGCCTCCCTTGCGCAGTATTACGTTCCGCTGGGGGCAGCCTATGAGGTATGGAGTGTAACCGTAACCAACCATTCGGGCCGCAATCGTGAACTGTCCGTTTTTGGATACTGTGAGCTGACCAACGAAAGCTATTATGAACAGGATCTTGTAAACCTTCAATATACGCAGTTTATCAGCCGTACCGAAAAAACCGGCAATATGATCCTGCAGCACATCAACGAGTATTGTCCGCACTCCGATAAACGCTTCTTCGGCCTTGCGGGCGGCGTTGTATCCGGCTGTACCGGCATGCGGGAAGCCTTCCTGGGAAGAAATCGGTTTGATTCGCCGCAAGCCGTTATGGACGGCGTTCTCGACGGCAGCCAGTGCTATAACGGCAATCCTTGCGGTGCGTTGCAAACTATGGTTTCCCTTGCTGCAGGGGAAGCAAAAACCTTCGTTTTTGTGTTGGGCAATCACCCTGCGGCGGAAGCGCAGCGAATTCTTACGCATTACGAACAAGACCCGGAAGCGCTTGTAAACACTGAGCTTTCAGCACTCAAGGCATACTGGCACGGGAAGCTCGACAATTTGGTGGTACAAACCCCCAGCGCCGAATTTAACGCCATGATCAACACATGGAACGCTTTCCAGTGCTTCATTACCGTCGTTTGGAGCCGCGCCGCTTCACTGTATTATTGCGGACAGCGTAACGGTTACGGGTATCGTGATACCGTGCAGGATATCCAGGGAATCATTCATCTGGACCCGTCGATGGCAAAAGATCGCATCCGCTTTATGCTGTCCGGCCAGGTGGAAAGCGGCGCCGGTTTACCTTTGGTGAAATATACGCATAACCCCGGCCACGAAAATACGCCCGATGACGAAAGCTACCGTAAAGAAACCGGACATCCGGCATTCCGTGCCGACGACGCGCTGTGGTTATTCCCCACCGTTTATAAATACATCGCGGAAACGGGCGATATGCCTTTCTTGCAGGAAGTAATCCCCTATGCCGATCATGGGACAGACACCGTATTGGATCACCTCAAGCGCGCTATTTCATTCAGCATGAACCACTTGGGCTCGCATGGCATGCCGGCCGGGTTGCATGCGGACTGGAACGATTGCCTGAAGCTTGGCAAACAGGGCGAAAGCGTTTTTGTGGCGTTCCAATTGATCTATGCCATGCGTCTACTTGGCGAACTGATGAAGGGTGACGATGTATATTCTCAATATCTGGTAACCGAGAGCGACAGAATTCGCCTGCTCGTGGACACCTATTGCCTGGAAGAGGATCGTTATATCCGCGGCTATCGTGAAAACGGAGACGTAATCGGTTCCGGCAAGCACAACGAAGCGGCCATGTGGATGAACCCCCAAAGCTGGGCCGTGATTTCCGGCTGCGCCGCAGGAAAACGCGGCGACATCATTATGCAGACGGCATTCAACGAATTGAACACCCAATATGGAATCCGTCTGATGGCGCCGCCTTACCGCAATGAAGCGTTCGATGGCGCGGCGATGATCCTGTTCAATCCCGGCACGAAGGAGAACGGCTCTATCTTCTGCCAGCCGCAGGGATGGGCTATATTGGCTGAAGCGCTGCTCGGCCACGGTAACCGCGCGTTTCAGTATTTCTCGGAATCCTCGCCCGCAAGTTTCAATGCGAACGCGGATGTCCGGAAAATTGAACCCTATGCTCACGGCCAGTTTATTGAAGGTGTAGAATCCCCGTATTTTGGACGCTGTCACGTTCACTGGCTCACCGGCACCGCATCAACGGTGATGGTAGGTTGTGTGGAGGGTATTCTCGGCTTACGGCCGACGCCGGAAGGAATCGTCATTTCACCCTCCATCCCTGCGGCCTGGGATGGCTTCACGATGCGTAAACTATACCGCGGCAAACAACTCAATATAACCGTCGATAATTCGAGCCACAGCGAAAGCGGCGTGAAAACACTTGTGCTAAACGGTATACGGCGCGCTGTTGGGCTGATACCGTTTGAAGAACTACTCCGCCAAAACGAGATAATGATTACGCTTTAGGATTGCCGTTTCAGAAGGTGTATACATGGGTAGTTTCTACGCATACATTCTTTGAAGGATGGGATGCGTATGGCCTGTATCATCACAGTTCACGGCGGAGAGTTACCCAAAGAAGAGCTTGCCCGGTATTTGGAAAGAGCCACGCAAAAGTTCGGCGCAGAGCCGAAGGCGATGGACTTGACCTTCATCGGTGATGAAGTCGAGATTCAGTATCAGCTGGAGCCCGAAACATTTCAACGCATTCGTAGAATCACAGGATATCTGGTCGGTACGGTAGACCGCTTCAACGATGCGAAGAGAAACGAAGAGCGCGAGCGTATCAAGCACGGCGTACAATAACCATTCCGCATCCATAAAAAACTGCCATGAGAATGGCAGTTTTTATTGACTTCGGCGGATCCGGACGCTATAATATATATGAATACTTGCTCATATGAGGAGGTGATATAATGAGCGAGAGTGCCGGTGTATGCTGTGACCTTCTGCACGCACATCCCGAAATCATGGATCATGTTGAGAAAACCATGCCTGATGTAGAAACGCTGTTTTCCCTTGCCGAATTATTCAAAACGTTTGGTGATTCGACCCGTATCCGCATTCTGTTTTGCCTATTCATCGACGAGATGTGCGTATGTGACATTGCAAATCTGCTGCGGATGTCGCAAAGCGCGATCTCCCATCAGCTAGCGCTGCTGAAACGGCTGCGGCTGATTAAGGCAAGGCGCAAGGGAAAAGCAATCTTTTACTCTTTGGCCGATGATCACGTTCGGACCATCATCAACCAGGGAATTGAGCACGTAAGCGAGTGAGGAAATACCGATGAAGAAAAAATACCGCATCACCGAACTGGACTGCATCGTTTGCGCAAATGCGCTGGAAAAGAAACTGAACACCATTCCGGGCGTACAAAAAGCCGTCGTCAACTATATCATGCAGCAAGTAACGCTGGATATCGATGATACCGGATTTGAAGCCATTCTGGAACGCGTGAAACAGGCTGTCGACCACTCCGTTCCCGGAGCAAAACTTATTTAAGAATATTCGCCTTTGGAGATGATCTGATGAACCGTATGCTTCGGGCAATCGCTTCGGCCGCCGTTCTTTTCGTTGTCGGAATCCTGGCATCTTCTGCTACGTTCTCAGCTATCGCGTTTCTGGTTTCGTATGGGATCGTCGGCTGGAGCATTCTGTTGAAAGCTTTTCGAAACATCATCCGAGGCAATGTGTTTGACGAGAACTTTCTGATGTCCATCGCATCCATAGGCGCAATACTCATCGGCGAATATCCGGAAGCGGCGGCCGTCATGCTTTTGTATCAGATCGGTGAATACTTTCAGGATACCGCATTGAATAACAGCAGGAAATCCATCACTGCATTG
>CAYRPW010000108.1:0-7135 GCA_964426145.1 uncultured Oscillospiraceae bacterium | reverse complement strand
GCCGAAAAGCGGTAATACCGCCCGGTACCGCAGTAATACCGCTGCGGATAAGGATAACCACGCCGCCAATGCGGCCAGGGAAAATGTGCCGGAAACCGCAGAAACGCCGCTTGACGCTCCGCCGCAGCGCCCCAGGATAGTCAGTACGATCGGGAAAAAGAACCGGCAGTAAATTTCCATGGAATCCTCATAGAATTCTCATCAAAGCTGAAGAGGTTTCTCAAGCATCGTCCGCGGACGTATGGTACGATGACATCGGTTCCAATAAACCTACAAAGGAGCGATGAACATGTCTAATTTTACCATACAGGATATCGAGGTCATCCGCCGCAAAAGCGGAATATCCTACAACGAAGCCGTTTCTTTGCTCAAGTACCATAACGGCAGCCTTTCGCAGGCCCTGCTCGACCTGGAGAAGAACGGGCGGCTGCTGGACAAAGAAGTGAACCTGAACAATCATAGCCACGGGCATGCAAAACGCAGGAACTTCTTCCACGTACTGTATCGGCTGCGCCTGAAAATCCACAAGGACAATATCCCCATCGTCAACATGTCCTCCCTGTTCCTGATCGTTGCGCTTCTGTTCTCCCCATGGACCGTGATCATCGGCATTCTGTTCGCATTGGTCCTCGGCTATCGCATCCGCATCGACCGCAACAGCAGGGAGTTTGAGGACGTATCCTTGGAGGAAACCCTCAAACACGCCGGAGAAAACCTGAAACATACGGTGGACAGCATTATTCGCGAAACGGAAAAAGACGAGCAGAAAACTGCCTCGGCACCCCGGGAAAGCCGGTCCGAATCCCCCGCGAGCGGCACAAAGCCTGTTGACGTAGAATTGCCGCAGGAAGCCGAATTTACCGTAAGGGACGACGGTGACGGGTTTCACGAGGCAAGTATTCGCTGATGGGAAGGGAAACCTATGAGCAAGATACTCATTGTGGAAGACGAAAAGAAAATCGCACGTTTCATTGAGCTGGAGTTAACGCATGAAGGCTATGAAGTACAAGCGGCTCACGACGGTCGCACAGGCCTTGCCCTGTGCGACAGTTGGAAGCCGGATTTGCTGATTTTGGATCTGATGCTGCCCGAGCTCAGCGGTATCGAAGTGTGCCGCAGACTTCGCCAGCACAGCGATATCCCGATCATTATGCTGACCGCGAAAGACGACGTCAGCGACAAAGTGATGGGTTTGGACATGGGCGCGGATGATTACATCACCAAGCCGTTCGCCATTGAAGAACTGTTGGCCAGAATCCGCGTCTGTTTAAAAAAGACCAGGCTGGACCAGGGGCATACCGGCAGCGTGCTAACGGCCGGTAAACTTACGCTTAACGCGGCCAGCTACAGCGTCAGTTACGACGGCCGGCCCATATCGCTGACGAAGAAAGAGTTCGACCTGCTGCATTATCTTTGGGTGAACGAACGAGTTGCGGTGACACGCGACGACCTTCTGCTCAACGTTTGGGGTTACGATTTTGCCGGTGACACCAACATTGTGGACGTATACGTGCGTTATCTCCGCCAGAAGATCGACGATCAGTTCGCAGTAAAAATCATTCATACCATACGTTCCGTCGGATACATGTTCAAGTATGAAGCCTACGAATAAAGCGATTCGTCAGAAAAAAAGCCTGCTCGGGCGAATGTTCGGCGCATTCGGCCGGATGATCGGAGGGATCTTCAGTTCCTTTCGATTTTCGCTTACCTTGCGTATCGCCGTGCATTCCAGCGTACAGTTAATCCGCACCGCTTTGATGATGACGGTGCTGTTTACCATCGCTTTTTCCGTTGCGCAGATGCCCGTCATCAACCGAACGTTTGACACCGTCGTCGCCATGACGCCCGAAAGCGGCACCGTGTACACGCCGCAGCAACTGACGCACCTTAACGTAAACGGCGCATATTATGTGGCGCAACCGCTGACGGACGATTTTAACGGGTACGTGGAACGTTTCAAATTAACGGGCAAGCATCTGCTTTCCTCCGGGATCAGCGAATTATACCTCTACCGTTCCACTGAACATGGCGGACTGATCGTCGTATTTAACCTTGCGGACTGGCTTCACGTTTATCTGGTCTCGCTCATCGCGCTGGCGGCTGCCGACTTGTACCGCATTCTCTATTTTCTGCGCCATCGGCGCCGTCTGAATAAGCATGTGCTGCGCCCCATCGCCGATATGACGAAAGCAGCCGAAAACTTAAGCGCGAGCAACCTGTCCGATCGGATCAACCTTGCGGGTACCAAGAACGAGTTCAAAGACCTTGCCGCCGTCATCAATAAGATGCTTGATCGTATTGAGCGCAGCTATAACAGTCAGAAGCAATTCGTAAGCGACGCATCCCATGAGCTGCGTACGCCGATAGCGGTCATTCAAGGGTATGCGAATATGCTGGAACGCTGGGGTAAAACCGACACATCGGTGCTTGACGAGGGCATCAGCGCCATCACCCAGGAAACGGCATCGATGAAGGAACTCGTAGAGCGTCTTTTATTTCTGGCAAGACACGATAAGAAAACGCTGCTTTTAGAGCTGGAAGCCTTTGATCCAACCGAAATTATGTATACCGTATATAAGGACGCGCAGCTACTGTCCGCGTCGCATACCTTCGAACTGAAAGCCGACCAGCATTGTATGATCAACGGTGACAAAGGGATGCTCAAACAGCTTTTGCGCATCCTGGTGGATAATGCAATCAAGTATACGCCGGCAGGCGGCAAAATCATCCTCTCCATCGCCATCGAAGCCGCTGCGTGCGTGATCTCCGTGCAGGATACAGGCCAGGGTATCTCCAAGGAGGAACTGGCACGCATCTTCGACCGTTTCTACCGAAGCGAGAAGGCACGCAAGCTGCAAAGCGGCGGCCATGGTCTTGGGCTATCCATCGCCCGGATTATCGTCGTTGCCCACGGCGGAACCATTACCGTGCGCAGCAAAGAAGATTCCGGCACCACGTTTCTCGTACGTTTGCCGCTCGTTGCACAGAACGTATAAATTGCTGTTTTCAGGCAATCAATCTATGTGTTGGCATACCTGCCCTATCGCAAATCATCGTAACATGATATGCTATGATTAAGTACCATTGAAAGGAGCCATTCTATGCGGAAATCTCTCAAACCGGGGCTGATCGTTACGCTGATCGTGATCGTTCTCGTGATAATCATCGGCGTAACCGGTTTTTACAGGGTAGGTCAAGGCGAGGAAGCGATCGTGCTGACCTTCGGCCGCGTGACCGATCAAAACGGCCCCGGGCTATACTGGCGCATTCCGTTTATCCAAAGCACAATCAGCGAGAGCGTAACGACCATCCATACGGTGGAATACGGCTTTCGCACGACAACGTCCGGCACGGCCGGCATAGCAGCACGATATTCGGATGATAAGGACGAAAGCGTGATGCTCACCAACGACAACTCCATCATCTCCATCGAAGCGATATACCAGTACACGATCCGTGACGTGAAGGCGTATCATTTCGACATCGACGATCCCGAGGGCACGATGCAGCTTGCATTCGAAGCGATCATTCGAAGGAATATCCAAAACAGGCCGCTGGACGACGCACTTCTGAATAAAGAAGAAATCGAACTCCAGGTTTTACCGGATTTCCAGGCGCTTGTCGATACCTATGAAATCGGC
The DNA here is from genome assembly GCA_964426145.1 of uncultured Oscillospiraceae bacterium. GTDB lineage: Bacteria > Bacillota > Clostridia > Christensenellales > Aristaeellaceae > CAXXOK01. The sequence continues at coordinate 3,494 of CAYRPW010000108.1, read as the reverse complement.
GTCAAAATTAACGATGTCAGAATCCAAAACATCTCCGTACCCCAGGAAGTGTCAGCGGCGTATGAGGATGTGAACAATGCAAAGAACGAAAAAACGAAACGGCTGGACGAATCGGAACGTTATCAAAACGAGGTACTTCCCAAGGCTCGCTCTACCGCGTACGAAACGGTGAAACAGGCGGAGGCTTACAAGGCTGAGCTGATTGCACAAGCAAACAGCGATACCGCTGAATTCAATGCCGTGCTTGCCGAGTACCGGCTTGCGCCGGAAGTGACGCGCAAGCGCTTGCTGATTGAAGCCCTGGAAGATATTCTCGTCGGCAGCGGACGAATCGTGATTGCCGACAATACCGGTGACGTGATCAAACTTTTAAATCTGGACGGGCTCCAGACGGATGATGCCTCGGCTGTAGTTGCCGTGGAAGGAGGCGGGAACTGATGGATACGCGCCCTGTCAATTATCACAGCGCAGAGTTCGGCGCATTCTTTAAGCGTAACCGCGTTAAAGTGATTCTGTTATCCATCCTGCTGATCGCGCTGATTATTCTGATCAGCGAAAGCACGTTTATCGTAGGCGAAGCCGAGCAGAGCGTCGTCACCCGTTTCGGTGTGATCAAACGCATTATCATCAACAGCGACAACGATTTTCACGAGCGCTACGCTGACCTGCTGCAGGACGAGATTACCTTCAGCGATGACGTGAAGATGATCGTAGGCAGCGGACTGCAGTTCAAAATCCCTTTCATTGACAAAGTGGAAACATATTCCTCCCGTATTTACACCTATGTCAGCGACTCGGAAATCGTGAACACAGCCGAGAAGAAGCAATACTATATCCAGACCTACGCACAGTGGTACATCGCTGACCCTGCCCTATTTTCCTTGAAACTTGGCAGCATGACCCGCGCCGAGAACCAGCTCGACAACCTGATCCACCCCGTGATCGTGCAAGCGATCAACCGCCTCTTAGCTGAGGATTTCGTCTCGAACAAAGACGTTCTCAACGCAGCGTTGAACAAGGGTTTGCAAACGCTCAATGAGGATATGGCATTACGCGGGATCGAGATCAAGGACATCCAGGTACACCGGACGATTTTACCTACCGCGAACCTGGAATCGACCTACGCCCGGATGCAGGCGGATCGCGCGAAGGTAGCGCAGCAACTGCGAAGCGAAGGCGAGGAAGAGTATAACAAAGCACTTTCCGCCACCGATTTGCAGGCACGGCAGATTCAGGCCGACGCCGTGACGGAAGCCGGTAAGGTTCGTGCAGAAGCACAAGCCGAATCCATGCGGATTTATGCGGAGAGCTACAGCGCGGATCTCGAATTCTACGGCTTCTGGCGTTCCCTGCAAGCGCTGAAACACTCTCTGAATGAAAACGCTACGCTGGTACTGGATCAAACGCATCCTTTGTGGGCGGATTTACTCAACTATATTACGGCGGCACCGTAAACGCGCCCGTAATCCATAATAAAAGCCTCGTTTCCCAACGTCCGGATAAACCCGGACTGCGGGAAACGAGGCTTTTATTGTCGCTGATGAAGTATTACAGCACTAAGCGATATCCGAACGCGTCCAGTACTTCTCAAGCGGTTTATACAGAAGATAGGCCATAAAGCATGTGATGAGAATCTCCGGCAGCATATAAGAGCCGTTATAGGCCAGCGACCATACCCACGTAGCCCAGCCAAGCGCGTTGGGCCATAAGACTTCCCAGATGATGACGCCGCTCAGCAGATGGCAAATGAAGCGTGCGCTCATCGTAACCGCGATTCCAACGAGGATCGACGTCCGTTTGTTTGTAAACCACCGGTCGAATACTGCGGCAAAGCCCAAAACGGTAAAGGCCAGCACATAATCCAGCAGAATAATCCCGATTGCCGTAAGCGCGTCCGGCGCATACTGCACGTTTCGGATCCCCAGCAGAAGCTGAAGAATACTGTAGGAAAACGCAGTGAGCAAACCCCACTTCGTTCCGTAACGATGTGCGATCAGAATGATTGGAAGCATGCTGCATATGGTTATGCTGCCTCCGAGCGCCCATGGCCCCGTGAACTGAATTAAGCTCAGCACCGTTGCAATGGCAAGCATTATGGCCGTTTCCGTGATCCTTCGAAGTGTTCGGTTCATCTGAATCCCTCCAAATAAAAATTCCCGCCGTTGCGGGTATGCAACGCGGAAATCAGAGGTTTACTTTGATTCCTACGCCGGCATTACCCGGATCAGGTTCGAGGGTCCCGGGTGTTAACCCGATCTCAGCCGATTTCTCAGCACCCCTTGCGCTTTTGCGCATAGAAAGCATACCGTATTGCGTATCATCTGTCAAGCAGGTGTTAAATTCTTGAAAAAACGGCGGATATATTGACAGTGAAACCACGATTGTGGTTTAATATACTACGTTTCAATGTTTAGTGAAACTAAACTTCTGAACGGGAGCTGAGTGGGATGAAAATCGGCGTGAAGCTGAGAGAACTTCGGTTACAGAAGAATTTGACGCAGGAAGAACTCGCAGATCGCTGCGAGCTCAGCAAGGGTTTTATTTCACAGGTTGAGCGAGATTTAACGTCGCCGTCCATTGCGACGCTGATCGATATTCTGGAAAGTCTGGGAACCACGCCCAAAGCGTTTTTTACCGACGACAGCAAAGAGAAAGTTGTGTTTTCTCAAGCCGATATGTTCCGCAAAGAGGATAACGATACCAAGTGCGGGTTAATCACATGGCTGGTTCCGGACGCGCAGAAGAACAGCATGGAGCCGATTTTGCTGGAATTGGAAGTTGGCGGCGAATCGATGGAGATTCCCCCGCACGACGGCGAGGAGTTCGGCTTCGTGCTGGCCGGGCGCGTAAAGCTTTGTATCGGCACGCAGGAGTATATCGTGAAAACGCATTCGAGCTTTTGTATTCATCCGTCGTCTGCGCATTCGCTGCGCAACATCGGCACAAGACCGGCGAAGGTGATTTGGGTAAGCAACCCCCCGAGCTTCTAGTGTATCAAAAAAGGAGATCCGCGACATGGCTGAGAAAGAGCGCCTGATTGACCTGAGGAATATTTCCAAAGTTTACGACAATACGCTGGTTTTACAAAACATCAATCTCTTCATCCGTGAGAACGAGTTTGTTACGTTGCTTGGACCCAGCGGTTGTGGTAAAACGACCACCCTTAGGATCATCGGTGGTTTTGAGCAGCCGAGCGAAGGTATCGTCCTTTTTGAAGGAAAAGATATTACCGGTCTCCCTCCCTATAAGAGAAAAGTCAATACGATATTTCAAAAGTACGCACTGTTCCCGCATCTCAACGTGCAGGATAATATCGCGTTCGGTCAGCGAATTGCCAAGGTGCCGGAGCCTGAGATTCGCAAACGCGTAGAGAAAATGCTGGACCTCGTTGATTTGCGCGGTTACGGGAAAAGGCGCGTGGAACAGCTGTCCGGCGGCCAACAGCAGCGCGTAGCCATCGCGCGCGCATTAATCAACGAACCGCAGGTGCTTTT
>CAYRPW010000107.1:2212-7137 GCA_964426145.1 uncultured Oscillospiraceae bacterium | reverse complement strand
TTAGGAATTAGGAATTAGGAATGAGGCAACGGAAGTAAGTGTGTGCCCAGTGGGCACTTGCCCGAAGGGCAAAACGAACTGGAGTTGGGAGCTTTTACGGAGCACAGCGACCGAGTGAGGGAGCTGTGCGACAATAAAAGCGAGTGGTAGGAATGGCGGAAAGATTGCTTCGCAATCTTCGAATTATGTCATCGCCGCTCGGGATGAATTATTACCATATTGTATAAGAAAAACTTTCCCTTGTTAACGTATCGAATCATTCGGTTGCGTTAGCAACCGTACCGCCATTCCTCATTCCTAATTCCTCATTCCTAATTCGTCCTTATTCCGGCAATGTTCACCGGCGGTTCGCATATTCCCCTCAAAGGAACTCCCGATGGACAGAACCATGCTCAGGCCTTCTTCCACCGGCACGTCGACAACCGTAATATCGGCCTTGTCGTACAGCATCAAAAACCCCATGGTCGGGTTTGGCGACGTCGGCACAAACACGCACACCTTTTCGCTTCCGTCCAGCGCGATATGGTCGTTGGTGACGAATCCGATGCTTTTGCCTTTGGAATCCGGGAAATCGACCAGCACAACCTGCTTGAAGCTGTTTTTGCCGTCGTCCGTGAATTTGCTGAAGATATTTTTCAGCGGCTTGTAGATCACTTTCAGGATGGGGGTTTTCTCAAGAATTGATTCAATCTTCCGGGTGATGCTGTTTCCGATCACCCTGCTGGATAACACGCCGATGAGATAGACGATGAGAATCGTTGCGACGATGCCAAGGCCGGGGATTCGCACGCCGAGATATTCGTATATGACGTTTCCCAGAATGGAGTCAGCCCATAGGAAGATTTTAACCAGCGCCCAAACGGATATGGTGATGGGGAGCAATAGAAACAGACCCGTGATGAAATCCTTCTTGATACGACCCTTTTTCTGCATGGGTTTCTCCTTTCGGCGCGTACCATTAACCATTGGAGCAAAGCAAGATGATTGGCTATTTGCGCATGCCGCGCGGCATCCGCCCGGTGCGCTAAACGGAAAGCATCTGCCTGAAAAACTGCACCGCGGTCTGCATGGCCGCGTCATCGGGCGCGCATTCGCCGCGCAGGGCCTGCTGGCGGTTTAGCAGGAACGGCGAGAAGCGGTACACGTTGCCCTTCAGCTTCGCGTAAAAGCGCCCGTCCGTCACGTGCGGTGATAAACAGGGGGCGATCACCACGCGGTCAAACAGAATTTCAATGGCGGTCTCCAGCGCGTCCCACGCCGGATGGTTCACGCGGCTGCGCGGGGAAACCTCGTTGGCAATCGTCACCGTCAGCTTCGCGCCCTGGCGGCTTACGTTTTGCCGGATCCGCGCTTCCCACCAAGAAAGCTTCCGCTGGCCGGGCAGGGTTTTGAGCGCCAGCCGCAGCGACGCCTGGGACGGCGGCCTGGAGGCCTCGCCCTGCGTGCGGATGCCGGTGATCGTCAGCTCGCTCAAGAAAAACTGCGCCATAATCTCCCGCTTGCGCCAGCGCATGCGCAGGATGGGGAAAAACAGGCGCGGATGTTTCAGCAGAAAGCGCCATCGCGCCGGGGCGTTGGGCGCGAGGGATTTCAGCATCTGCGCGCTGGCCTCGCAAAGCGCGGCGCGGCGGGCGTGCCGGGTAAGCCAGTGCCCGTTTTGAAACAGCGCGTTCAAAGCGCTGCCCATGCTGCCCTCCGGGGTTTCGGCCACGTCGATGCGCGCTTCCAGCTGCCCTTTTTCGGTGATGCCGATCAGGGCCAGCGGCGCGCCCTCGGGCAGAAAGCGGCGGAAGGCCGCGTCGGTCACATAGCCGCCGTGGTCCAGCACGAAGCAGGGGGAAATGTTCCTCAGCTGCAAATACGCGGCCATCGCCTGCGCGCCCGCGCCGCCGGAAAGCCCGTCCATCGACAGCGCCAAAATCAAATCCCCGCCGGGCCGGTAGCCCTCGGAAAGCAGCGCGTCCAGCGCTTCCAGAAGGGCGATCAGGTGCGCGCGCTGCAAGGGCACGGTGGGCGCGCCGCCGCTCCCAGCCTGCGTTTTGCAGGACAGGCTGTCCAGATGCGACACGAAGATCAGCGGATCGGTAACGCCGGAACCCGCCATCTCCAGCGTGAACGCGCCGTTTGCAAACGCGTGCTCTTCCATGCGCTCAAACAGGCGCGGGTAGTGCGCCTGCAGCAGTTCCTTCACCTGCTGCGCGCCTTTCACGGAGTATGCGGTAAAAAAACCCAGGCGCAGGAACATATCCCGCGTGCGGCGCTCGTTGACCGGTACCAAAAATTCGCTCAAACAGGTTCCTCCCGGCTTTGGGCGGCTGCGCGGCAGCCATGCAAACATCGTATGGGAAATAGTTCTGCCCGCGCGGGCGGAAGTCCTGCCGCGCGGCAGGGACGGCGGCGGAATAGCGGTTTCCTTTCCGCGCAAAACATGCTAGAATAGGGCAGCAGGCAAACCGAAACGGAGGGCGTTTTATGAAGCGCATCAGCATCGTCGTCCCGTGTTATAACGAGGAGGAAGCCATTCCCCTGTTCTATCGCGCCGTGGCAGAAGTGCTGGAAACGCTTCCGGCCCAGGCCGAACTCTGGTTTGTCAACGACGGCAGCCGGGACAATTCCCTGGCGGAGATGAAAAAACTCCGTGAAGCCGATCCGCGCGTGCATTACCTTTCGTTTTCCCGCAATTTCGGCAAGGAGGCGGCGATGTTTGCGGGGCTGGAGGCCGCCACGGGCGATTACGTGGCCGTGATGGACGCCGATCTGCAGGACCCGCCTTCGCTGCTGCCCCAGATGCTTCCGGAGCTTGAAACCGGCGCGTTTGACTGCGTTGCCACCCGCCGCGTGACCCGCAAGGGGGAACCCAAGCTCCGCTCGTTTTTCGCGCGGCGCTTTTACGGGCTGATCAACCGCATTTCCAAAACCGAGGTCGTGGACGGCGCGCGTGATTTCCGCCTGATGACCCGGCAGATGGTGGACGCCATCCTGTCTTTAAAAGAAGTGATCCGTTTTTCCAAGGGTATTTTCGGCTGGGTGGGCTTCAAAACCAAATGGCTGGAGTTTGAAAACGTGGAGCGCGTCGCGGGCGAAACCAAATGGTCGTTCTGGAAGCTGCTTGTCTACTCGCTGGACGGCATCATCGGCTTTTCCACGGCTCCGCTGGCCATCGCCAGCATCACGGGCGTGCTGTTCTGCGTGGTGGCGCTGCTGCTGCTTTTGTTCTTCCTCATTAAAACGCTCATCTGGGGCGACCCCGTGAGCGGCTTCCCGATGACGATCTGCATCATTTTGCTGCTGGGCGGCATCCAGCTGTTCTGCATCGGCATTCTGGGGCAGTACCTGAGCAAAACCTATCTGGAAACCAAACACAGGCCCATTTACATCCTCAAGGAGAAGGAATAGATGACCCGGAAGTTTTTCATCGGCAACGTGCCCATCGGCGGCGGCGCGCCCGTTACCGTGCAGAGCATGACCAACACCGACACGCGCGACGCCGAAGCTACGCTTTCGCAGATCCGCGCGCTGTGCACCGCCGGGGCGGACCTCGTTCGCGTCAGCGTGTACGACGACGAATGCCTGCCCGCGTTCAGGGAAATCTGCAAAAACGCGCCCGTGCCGATCATCGCCGATATCCACTACCGCGCCGATCTGGCCGTTGCCGCGCTCGAAGCCGGGGCGAAAAAGGTGCGCATCAACCCCGGCAACATCGGCTCGGCGGAGAAGGTCAAGCGCGTGGCCGACTGCGCCAAAGCGCATCACGCGCCCATCCGCATCGGGGTGAACTCCGGTTCCGTGGAAAAAGACATTCTGGCAAAGTACGGCGGCGTGACCGCCGAGGGCATGCTGGAAAGCGCGCTGTCCCACGCCGCGCTGCTGGAAAAAGCGGGCTTTACGGATATCGTGCTGAGCCTGAAAGCCAGCAGCGTTCCCCTCACCGTGCAGGCGTACCGGCTGGCCGCCGCGGCGTGCGATTACCCCCTGCACCTGGGCGTCACCGAGGCGGGGCTGCCCGGGGAAGGGCACGTGAAAAGCGCGATCGGCATCGGAAGCCTGCTGCTTCTAGGCATCGGCGATACGCTTCGCGTATCCCTGACCGGCGATCCCGTGCCGGAGGTTTCGGCGGGCATTTCCATCCTCAAAGCCTGCGGGCTGCGCAGGGAAGGCATCAACCTCATCTCCTGCCCCACCTGCGGCCGCACGGGCATCAACGTGGCGGGCATCGCCGCGCGCGTGCAAAGCGCGCTTGCGGATATCAAAACCCCGATCACCGTGGCGGTAATGGGCTGCGTGGTCAACGGCCCCGGCGAGGCCCGGGAGGCCGATTTCGGCATCGCGGGCGGCGGCAGCGGTAAAGGCGTGCTCTTCCAGAAGGGCAGGCCGCCGGAGCCCGTGGAAGGCGATCTCGCCGAAATTTTAATACAGCGCGTCAGGAGCGTTCAGATTGAACAAAGCGGAACTGATCCAAACCCTTGAAAACACGCTGCCGGAGCTGAAAGGCCAGTTATCCATCGAACGCGTGCTCTTCCGCGCGGCGGACAACAAGGCGTATTTCAGCCTCCAGTCCGCCGTTTTGGCGGATGAGCGCGCGTTTTTGCGGCTGGAACAAAAACTGAGCTCCCTGTTTCCGGGCATGCGCATCGCGCTGCGCGTGGCCTCGCCCAACCTTGCGGACGATTTCAAAGCCGATATACAAAAATACACGCCCACGCTCAAGGCCTTTTTGCGCCGCCAGAGCCCGGCCATCAAAACCTGGCTGGACGACGTGGGCTGGTCCATCGACGGGGACCAGATCCTGCTCGTCTGCCCGGACGATTTCGCCATGCACTTTTTCAGGCGCAACGCGCTGGACGAAAAGCTTTCGCAGGCGGTCTGGGATATTTTCCGGCTGAAACTGCCGGTGGCGCTTGCAAAATGCGGCGAGCGCGAGCAGT
>CAYRPW010000107.1:0-2202 GCA_964426145.1 uncultured Oscillospiraceae bacterium | reverse complement strand
TGGAGCGCATGCGCGCCGACGCCCAGCAGCGCCGCCAGGACGAGCGCGCCGAAGACCGCGGGGCCAACCCGCACGTCGCCGCGGCGGATGAACCCGCCCCGGAGCTTCCGCCTCCTGTGGCACAACCGCAAAGGAAAGCCCAGCCCAAAGCCCCCGCCGTGCCCAAAGGCGCTGTCATCAAGGGCCGCGCCATTGCCGAAATGCCGGTGCCGGTGCTTGGGTTAAGCGAGGAGAGCGGCGTGGTGGTGCTCGAAGGCGTGGTAACCAACGAGCCGGTGTTCCGCGAATTGAAGGGTGGCGAAACCGCGCTGCTCTCCTTCGCCCTGGGCGACGATACCTCCACCGTGTACTGCAAGGCGTTTTTCAGCTACCGCATGCGCCGCTCGGAGGACCCGCCCACCCGCGCCGAAAAGGAAAAGGTGAACAAACAGGCCGCGCACGTTTGCAAAGGTGCTCGCATGCGGCTGCGCGGCGAGTGCAAGATGGATAGTTTCCTGGACGAGCTCTCCGTCAACGTGCGCGATATGCAGCTGATGCCCGTGGACGAGCGCATGGACACGGCCCCCGAGGGGCAAAAGCGCATCGAGCTGCATCTGCACACCAACATGTCCGCGATGGACGCGACCGCCGACGTCGGCACGTTAATCGCGCAGGCCGCGCGCTGGGGGCATTCCGCCGTCGCCGTGACCGATCACGGCGTAACCCAGGCTTACCCCGCCGCGTTCGCCGCCGCTAAAAAGCATAACATCAAGCTGATTCCGGGCATGGAAGGCTATTTGTGCGACAGCGTTCCGCTGGTCAAAAACGCCGACCCGCGCCCGATTTCCGAACCCATCGTCGTGCTGGATTTCGAAACCACCGGGCTTTCGCCCGTCGCCGACCGCATCATCGAAATCGGCGCGGTGAAGCTGATCAATGGCTCGGTTGTGGAAGAGTTCTCTATGCTTTGTGATCCCGGTGTTCCGCTGAAGGACGAGATCGTAAAGATCACCGGCATCACCGACGCGATGCTCGCCGGAAAGCCGTCCCCCGCCGAGGGTCTAAAACAGCTGCTCTCCTTCATCGGCAGCCATGCCGTGGCCGCGCATAACGCGTCGTTCGACGTTGGGTTTTTAAAGGCCGAAGCCCGGCGCTGCGGCCAAACGTTTTTCGCGCCGGTGCTGGATACGCTTTCCATGGCGCGGCGGCTGTACCCGGGGCTGAAAAGCTACAGGCTGGGCGCGCTGTGCCGGGTGCTGAAGGTGCCGCTGAAAAACGCGCACCGCGCCGTGCACGACGCGGCGGCCACCGCCCAATGCCTGCAGATCATGCTTGCGGAAGTTGTCAGGCGCGGCGGCCAGACGCTTGCGGATATCGACGGCGCCGTGCAGGGCGAAAGCTACGGCGATTCCAACCACGTCATGCTCCTGTGCACGTCGCGCGAGGGCATGGAAAACCTGAACCGCATCGTGACCGAATCACACTTGAAATACTTCCGCCGCACGCCCACCATTCCGCGCCGCCTGATTGAAAAATACCGCGGCGGGCTGCTGGTGGGCAGCGCCTGCAACGCGGGCGAGCTGTTCCGCGCCGTGGCGGCGGAGAAGCCGGACGAGGACCTTGCCCGCATCGCCGCGTTTTACGACTATCTGGAGATCCAGCCCGTGGGCAACAACGCCTTCATGGTCCGCGAGGGCGAGGCCAGGGACGACGACCAGCTGCGCGCGTTCAACCGGCGCATCGTTGCGCTGGGCGAAAAGCTGCAAAAACCCGTGGTCGCCACCGGCGACGTGCATTTTCTACACCCGCAGGACGCCGTGTACCGCACCATTTTACAGGCGGCCACCAACTACCCGGACGCCGATCTGCAGCCGCCTTTGTACTTTAAAACGACCGACGAAATGCTTTTGGAATTTGCCTACCTCGGGCAGGACAAAGCCTACGAGGTGGTGGTGGAAAACCCGCGCAGGATTGCAGATAAGGTGGGGGAGCTGACGCTGTTTCCCAAGCACCCGAGCGGCGCGGAAACTTTCCAGCCCGTGTGGGACGACGCCGCCGAAACCGTGGAAACCGTGTGCCGCACCCGCGCCGCGGAGCTTTACGGCAATCCTTTGCCGCCGCTGATCGAGGAGCGGCTCCACAAGGAGCTGAAGTCCATCATCGGCTACGGCTTTGCCACGCTCTACGCCATCGCCCGCAAGCTCGTGCAGAAATCCCTGGAAG
>CAYRPW010000106.1:0-7168 GCA_964426145.1 uncultured Oscillospiraceae bacterium | reverse complement strand
GCCGCCGCGCCCCCAACTGACGCCAGTAGAACTGATCCGGGGAAAACTGCCGGTACCCCAGCCCGTAATCCCAGTTGCCGCCCAGCACCAGGTCGCAGTGCGCCATCGCCCAGTCAAACGTATAATCGCTAGACGGGCCTTTGCCCACGATATCGCCCAGGCAGAACACCTTGTCCGGGCGTGTGCGGTTCAGGTCGCGTTCCAGCGCCCGGGTGGCCGGGCGGTTGCCGTGCAGGTCGGCAATCAGGGCGTATCGCATGGCCTTCCTACTCCTTCCAGGTAAGGATCCGGGCGCGGTCGGTGACTTTGAGCATTTTACGGAAAATGCGGCCGGGATTGACCACGTACACATGCCCGCACATCGAAAGCATCGGCAAATCGTGGGCGCTGTCGCCGTAGGCGGAGGACGCCTGAAAATCGATCACCGCTCCGGTTTGCTGTAGGTATTCCTGTATGCGCAGGGGCTTTTGCTCCCCGCGGCAGTTTTCGCCGATGATCTCGTCGGCAAAGCGGCCGTTCTCGTCCGCCGCGAACCGTGTGCCGATGACCTCCGTAAACCCAAGCAGCCGTTTGAGCGGCTCCAGATAAAACGCCGGGGACGCCGAAACCAGCAGGGTTTCCTGCCCCGCCTCCTGATGCCGCCGCAGCGCTTCCAGCCCTTTTTTATACATCCGCGGCAAAAGCTCCGTGCGGCAGAAATCTTCCGCCGCGGCGGCGTACACCGCCCGTTCCTTGCCGTGCAGGAACCGGAGGCCCATTTCCTTGGCGCGCTTGGGCGTGATCCACCCAAGCGTATATAAAACGCCTGCCAGCAGGAAGCGCGCAAGGTCAACCGCCGTGCACAGCCTGTGGCGCCGCGCGTAGCGCATGAACAAAACGATCGAATCCCCGCTGATCAGCGTTCCGTCAAAATCGAAAAGCGCGAAGATTTTCTCCATACCTTCGGGTCCTTCCGCAGAATAGCAACAGTATACAGAAATGCCGGAGGAACCGCAAGTCTATCGGGCGTTCGGCAGCCCGGCAAACGTTTCGTCACATTGACACGGCAAACGCCGTATGCTATGCTGAAGCAAGCGTACACAGGCAATTCCAAAGAGGTGATACAATGGCAGGCGTAACGTATCAATGCCCCAATTGCGGGTCAACCCTGCAGTTCCGGCCTGAGCTTCAGGAATGGAAATGCGATTCGTGCGGAAACGAATACGACGAGAAAACTGTCCTCGCCATGGCGGCCGAGCACGCGCACGACCATGACCACGATCACGAACACGAGCATGCCCGGGAGTATGCCCCCGCCCGGGAAGCGCAGCCCGCAAACGGCGCCGCGCAGGTGATTTACCACTGCAAAAGCTGCGGCAGCGCCGTGATCACCGACGAAACCACCGTTGCCACCCATTGCTACTACTGCCACAACCCCATCATTCTGGAAGGCAAGCTGACCGCCGATCTGCGGCCGGACAAGGCGCTGCCGTTCACCATCAGCAAGGAGATGGCGGTGGAGCGCTTCATGCAGTGGGTATCCAAAAAGAAATTCGTACCCAAGGGCTTTTTTGCCAAGGATCAGGTGAAAAACATCCAGGGCGTGTATTACCCCCATTTCGTAACCGACTGCGAGGTGGACGGCGCGTACGAGGGCCAGGGGCAGAACGTGTCCGTGGCGCAGACGCCCAATTACACCGTAACCACCACCCAGCACTACGCCTTCCGCCGCCGCGCGGATATTCACTTCTCGCGCCTGATGCGCCCGGCGCTTAAAAGCACAAACCGCAAGCTGTCCGACGGCATTCACCCCTTCCCGCTGGACGATATGAAGCCGTTTTCCGGCGCGTATCTCGCCGGATTTCTGGCCGAGCGCCGCGATATCGATCAGGAAACCGCCACCGCCGATATTCCCCAGGAGCTGCAGGGCTACGTAAAGCCGCTGCTCTCCCCGTCGCTTCACTACACCGCGCATCAGGGCACGGTATCGGCGGACGTGAAAACCAAGAACTGCCAGTATGTGCTGCTGCCCACCTGGGTGATCAGCTATCACCGCGAAGGCGACAAGGAACCCTATTTCTTCGCCATGAACGGCTGCACCGGCGCCGTGTGCGGCAAACTGCCCGTGGCCAGGGGCAAACTCCTGATGGCAAGCGGGCTTTTGTCCGCGCTGTGCTTCGGGGCGTATTGCCTGGCTGCGTACTTTCTGTTTTGAACGGAGGAACCGATATGAAACAACGAGCCTTGGCGTTTTGCACGGCGGTGCTTTTACTGTGTGCAACCGCCGCATTGGCGGCGGACGCGCCCGAAACCCGGGTGTTTGATTATGCCGGATTGATGACCGCCGAGGATGCGGAAACCCTGCAGGCCGCGATCATCGATTTTCAGGAGAACACGGGCTACGATTTTGCCGTCCTCACGACGAACGAAGATCTGCAAACCACGGATTACCAGCAGCTTGCCGATGATTTTTACGTGGATCATGCGCTTGGCCTGGGCATGAACCAGACCGCGGTGCTGTGCTATTTGGATTTGTACGGCGAGGGGTATTACTACGTGTCCGTATACGGCGACCTGAAAAACCTGATGGTCACCGAGGATATTCAATACCTGGCCGACCAGGGTATGGAATCCTTTACCCAGGGAGATTTCCTCGGCGGGTTTACGTGGACGATCAACCTCCTGACCGAAGCGCTGATCCATATCGGCAGCGTGAACCAGTCCGTCCGCGTGTACGATTTTGCGGAACTGTTAACGCAAGAGGAAACGGCGGCGCTGGAGGCGGCGATCGCGGAGTTCCGCGCGCTGTCGGGCCGGGATTTCCTGTACCTGTCCACCAATGATAATCTGATTGGCAACGAAAACGGCGACTACATGGAAGAGTTTTATGCCAAACACGGCTTCGGCGAAGGCGATAACCGCAGCGGCGTGATGATCTATCTGGATCTGCAGGGCGGCAGCTATTACGTGCAAAACTTCGGCGATGTGGACGAACTCGTATCCGAGGATGCGGTGGCCGCCATCATAACCGATGCCAACGGTCCCATGGGCGAGGGCAGAGTTTTAGACGCCGTGCTGGGCGTTATCCAGGCGTATACGGCGTATTTCCAGTAAAACCTTTGCGGAGGTGCGGACGATGAAGAAGAAACTGCGGGTTTGGGCGCTGCTGCTTTTGTTGCTGCTGCCGGTTACGGCGGCGGCGCAGCAGCGCGTGTTTGACAACGCACAGGTGTTTTCCGCCGCGGAGGAGAAGGAAATTGCCGCCGCGGTGGACGCGTTCATCGAGGAAACGGGCATGGATTTTGCCGTGCTCACGGTCAGCGAAGCGCTGGGCAGCCAGACCGACCACACCCTTGCCCGGGCTTACTACCGTTCGCTTGGCCTGGGCACGGGGGATGATGCGTCTGGCGCGCTGTACACATTGAACATGTACGCGGACAACCGCTACGAATACCTGTATACCGACGGCCGGATGATCAACTACATGACCGACCAGCGCATCGAAAAGGCGCTGGACCAGAGCAACCCCAAACTGCGGGAAGGCCAGTACGCAGGGGGCGCCTTGGCGATGATCGCCGCGGTGCAGGGTTTCGTCAGGCAGGGCATCCCCGAGGGCCAGTACCAGTATAACGTGGAAACGGGCGAACGCCTGACCGCTTTTTACAAGGTGATCACCGGAACCGAAGCGCTGATCGGCGCGGGCGCCTGCCTGATCATCGGGCTTGGGTTTGGGCTGATCGTCAACTCCCGCTATAAGCTGAAGGGCTCCACCTACCGGTACGACTACAATGCCAACGCCGACGTGAATATGGTGGACAGCGACGATCAGTACCTGCGTACCACCGTCACCCGCACGCGCCGCGTGCAGGCATCTGGCGGCGGCGGTGGCGGCGGCGGTGGCGGCGGCAGCGGGGTGCATTCCGGCGGCGGTGGCGGCGGCGGGAGAAGCTTTTAACTATGGCTACGCGCTGCGCCTGGGCGGGCGGCGAAATGATGCTCCGCTATCATGATACGGAATGGGGCAAGCCGGAGCACGACGACTTAAAACTTGCCGAAATGCTTTTGCTGGAAGGGTTTCAGGCAGGGCTTTCGTGGGCTGTGGTTTTAAACAAGCGGGAGCATTTTAGGGAAGCGTTTTCCGGGTTTGATCCCGCCGCAATCGCCCGCTACGACGAACGGGACGTGGAACGGCTGCTTGCAAACCCCGGTATTGTGCGCAATCGCCTGAAAATTCAGGCCGCGATCTTGAACATGCGCGTGTTTTTAGCCATTCAGGAAGAGTTCGGCACGTTCGACCGCTATCTCTGGGGGTTCGCGCCGGATGCGCCGATCATCGGCGGGCGGGAGCGGATCTGTTCTTCCCCGCTTTCCGACGCGGTTGCCAAAGACCTTAAAAAGCGCGGCATGCGCTTTGTGGGCACGGTGACGGTGTACAGCTATTTGCAGGCAATCGGCATTGTGAACGATCACGATCCGCTGTGCGATTTCAAATACCGCTGAAGGAGTGCCTGTGCCGTGACCATCAAAATCAGGTATCATGCCCCGATTGAAAAACTGGAACATAAGGAGATCGGTGATTGGATTGATTTGCGCGCCGCCGAAAACGTGTCGCTGCTGGCGGGGGAATCGCGGCTGATTTCGCTGGGGGTGTCCATGCGGCTGCCCCGGGGGTTTGAGGCGCATATCGTGCCGCGCAGCTCCACGTTCAAACGCTGGGGCATTCTGCAAACCAACTCCATGGGCGTGGTGGACGAAAGCTTCTGCGGCGATCAGGACATCTGGCGCATGCCGGTCTACGCCGTGCGCGATACGCAGATCAGCGTGAACGACCGAATCTGCCAGTTCCGTATCGTAGCCAAGATGCAGAGCGTAACCTTTGAGGAGGTCGAAGCCATGGAAGCCGTTTCCCGCGGCGGCTTCGGTTCCACGGGCGACCGCTGAACGGAGGGCGTATGGCGCGCAAATTCTTACGGGATCATCGCATGCTCGTGCCCGCCGTTTTGCTGATTGCGGCGGCGTTACTGCTGATATGGCTGAGCGCCAACCAGGACGATTATTACCGTACCTCCCTTTCGCCGAACGATTTCACGGCGGCGGAGGGCGCGGCAGCGCCTGCGTGGCAAAGCGAAAGTCTGATGCTGGAAGTGGGCAGCTATACGGTGACCGTCTCCTGCGAGGCTGCGGGGGAAGCGACCGCCGAAATTATCGGCGATCTGGCCGCCGACTCGAACGGAAACCCGGCGCCGGTGCTGGCGCAGGCGGCGCTGACCGCCGGGCAAAACGAGGTTTCGCTTCCGCTTTCCCTTTCCAAAACCACCCGCGGCATCCGCGTGGTGCTGCACGGCGAACTTACGCCGGGCGTCACCGTGGTGCAGTCCATAAAGCCCGTGTGGAACGACACGGTGTTTTTCATGTTGTCCCTCCTGCTTGGCGGCGGGGTTTGCCTGTTTCTATCTATCCGCAAGAAGCGCGACGAGAACATCCCCGAAAGCCTGGCCCTGGCGGTCTGCGCGGTGGCGGGGTTTGCGGCGTCGCTCCCCGCCCTGCGTGATTTCTTTGTGTACGGGCACGACCTGGCTTTCCACCTCACGCGCATCGAAAGCATCAAGGACGGGCTTTTGTCCGGCCAGTTCCCCGTGCGGATCAGCCCCACGTTTTTAAACGGCTATGGTTACGCCTCCTCCATCCTCTACGGCGATCTGCCGCTGTACGTCCCCGCGCTTTTCCGGCTGTGCGGGGTTTCCATGATGGTGAGCTGGCAGGCGTTTATTGTGCTTTTGAACGTGCTCACCGCGTACCTTACCTACCGCGCCGTGAAAAGCTTCACGGGCAATGCGGCGGCGGGGCTGATCACGGCTTCGGTGTTCACGCTTGGCATATACCGGCTGATGACGCTGTACACCCGCGCCGCCGCCGGGGAAGCGCTGGCGATGCTGTTCTACCCTATAGTGATCGTGGGCATCGCGGCCGTGGTGCTGAAACCCTCCGCGCACGGGCAACCCGCGGGTATGACCCCCGGCAAGGGTTTGAAGTGGCTGATTGCGGGCATGACGGGCATGCTGCAAACGCATATTATCAGTTTTTCCATCGCCGCCCTCGGGTGCGGGCTGTTTACGCTGATCGCGGTTATCTTTCGAAAATCGTCGCTGCGGCATCTGCTGCGGCTGCTTCTAGCCGCGGGCATCACGGTGCTCGTCAACCTTTGGTTCCTTGTGCCGTTTTTGAGCTTTTCCGCGCTGGATCTTTCTATATTCCATCAGGAAAAGCAAATCTGGCTGCATGCGGCGTACCTGCCGCAGATTTTCGCCTCGTTTGTGAATCCCTACGCGGGCATGACCACCTTCCCCGGCACCACGGCGGAAATGCCGCTCTCGGTGGGGCTTCTGCAGGGCATGGGGCTGATCCTTTTGCTGTTTGCCGCGTTTAAAAAACGGGAAAACGCGCTTGCGGAACCGGGGCTTTACGCCGCGGGCCGCGGCGCGGCAGGCTTTGCGGTACTCGCGCTTTTCATGGCTTCGGTCGCCTTCCCCTGGACGTACGTCTATCAGGTTCCCGTTTTGGGCAAGCTCCTGTTCGCGGTGCAGTTTCCGTGGCGGTATCTGGGCGCGGCTTCAGCGCTGCTCTCGCTGGTGTTTGCCGCAAGTGCGTGTCTGCTGTTGCCTGAGCCCAGGCACCGCAGGCTTTTGGTGCTTGGCTGCCTGCTTTTGTCCATTCTCAACGCCGCGCCGTTCATCGACGCGGCCGTCCAGGCCCCCGATCAAACGGTGGTCATGGCGGATAAAGAAGCAGATTTTGTTGCGCAGGTTCATCTGCCCGGCGATTATCTTTACGAAGGAACCGACGTGGACGCGTACCTCAGCCGCGCGCCCGTGCCCGCCGTAGTTTCCGGTGACGCTTCACTCTCCGGGTATGAAAAAGATTACCTGACCATCACGTTTGATTACACCTCGGCGGCCGGCGCGGTGTTGGAGCTTCCGCTCTACCGCTATCCGCTCTACGGCGCTTCCCTAAACGGCGGCGAACCGCTGATGCTTTCCACGGGTGATAACGACATCCTCGTCGTCCACCTGCCCGCGGGCGGCGGTCACGTTTCGGTTTCCTACGCCCAGCCGTGGACGTTCACCGCGGCGGATCTCTGCTCCCTGCTTACCATCCTCTCGCTGATCGCGTGGGGTTTCCTCAAACGCCG
>CAYRPW010000105.1:4321-7172 GCA_964426145.1 uncultured Oscillospiraceae bacterium | reverse complement strand
CGCTGATCGACCTGAACTTCGTCAGCTTCATCGAATACTCCGCGGGCGTGGAAGGCCTCTCCTTCGCGCGGGTGGACGCCGACGCCGCCACCTTCACCAAGGAAGAGGAAGCCGGCGAGGAAGAAAAGAAGAAGAACGAAGAAGCCCAAAAGGCGTTAAAAGCGCTGTTTGACGAGGCGACCGGCAACAAGGAACTGGAAGTGAAGCTCCAGACCCTGACCGACGAAAACACCTCCGCGCTCCTCGTGCAGGACGAGCAGGGCCGCCGTTTCAGCGATATGTCCAAACTCTACGGGCAGGATTTCAAAATGCCCGAGCGCCATACTTTGGTGTTGAACCGCGCCGACAGCGTGGTCAAGCGCCTGCTTTCCGAAGACGACGCGGAAACGAAAGCCCTCCTGGCCGCCCAGCTGTACGATCTGGCGCGCATGAGCGTGCGCCCGCTGGAAAAGGAAGAGATCACCGCCTTCCTCACCCGCAGCAACAAGCTGCTGAAACTGGTGAAATAGGGCTGCGTTGGGGGCTATGCGCTCCCTGCCCTACAGGAAAGGTTACGATCCTTGCCGATCCGTCAATGGCCGCGCGCTGCGCGGCCATTCGTTTTGCTGCGGTGGGGGATATACTCTATGGAAATCTCCAAATGTGAACTCCGTCAAGCGGAACGAAACCGTATCGATACGGACATCCGTGCCATCGGATACAAATCCGCTACGCCGGGGTTTGGCGATGCCCGATCAGCCCTGCCTGCTTACGTTCTCGGCCTGCACATAGCGACCGTTTCCAAAAAGCGCAGCTGAGAAGGGGTGCCGGAGACCTTTTCCTTGAACGGAAAGCTTTGGTCAAACGCCTCGGCGTCCGCCGGGTTTACGTGATACGCGCTGCATTCCACAAAGCGCCCGCGCGCGTTTTGCAGCGCGCCGGGTGTCAGTTCGTAGGCCTGCAAGGCACCGTGATACTGGTTGTCCTCCGTCGCGATGCCGAATTGCTCCGCTGGCAAAAACCCGGCGCGGCTGTAATAGGCCGGGTCTCCGTAAATGAGCACGGCGGTAAACCCCATTCCTGCGGCCAGGCCGAGCGTATGCGCGATCAGCGCTCTGCCCACGCCCTGCCTTTGGTATTCCGGAAGAACCGATAACGGCCCGAAGCCGATCACGGGCAGCGTTCCGCCTGTGTCCAGCGCGACGGCTGATCGGGTGTACATGATACTGCCCACGATAACGCCGTTGTGTTCGGCGATGAAATCCAGCGCGGGGATGAACGCTTCGGCGTTTCGCAGGGTGTGCGCCAGATAATGCTCGTCGCAGCCGGGCCCGTGGTGGTTCCAGAATGCCTCGCGCGTGAGAATTTCCACCGCCCGGGTATCGGCAGGCGTTTCCAGGCGCAGTGTCAGGGATAAACGTTCCATAGGAAGCCTCTCTTTACAAAACGAACAGCCTTCCGGATATCGGAAGGCTGTGAGGATCATCGCGGTGTTTTAGCCCAGAAGCATCATCACAAGGCTCAGTACCACAAACAAGCCGGTGCAGATTTTGGTTATCAGCGCCAGTTTGGCGTCCATGCCTTTTGCTTTGCTCTTGCCGAAAAACGTTTCAGCTGCGCCGCTGATCGCGCCTAACCCCGTGCGCGAACCGCTTTGCATCAGAACGGTTACGATCATCACAAGCGCCGATATGATCAGCATTATGCCTACGATCCATTGCGCTACACTCATGCCGTATAACCTCCTTGAGGATTCATCAGCCTATATTACCATTGGAATGCGGAAAATGCAAGCGCTGCCCGTGACAAACTTTCCGTCAGCGTTTCATGTGCAGGCGGCCGACCACGGGCGTCAGCACCACCCAAACCGCAATGCCGCTTAAACCCTGCATCGTGTTTGCAATCAGGCCGCCCGTCGCCGCGGCCCAGCCGTAGCCCAGGATCAGCCACTCGGTCACGAAATACCCCGCCACCATAAACAGTTCGGCAAGCAGCATGAACAGGATCTGCCGGACCGTGTTTTCCTTGCGGGAGGCAATCACGGCGATGGCCGCCATCGCGCCTTTGATCAGGAAGGTCGGGAGCATGTACAGGGTATATCCGGCCAGCAGATCAGCCAGCATGCTGCCAAGCCCTGCGGCAAGCACCGCGGGCCAGCCCAGCATCGCGGCGGAGAGCAGAATAAAGCCGTCGCCCAGGTGCACATAGCCCGTCGGCATGGGGATCTTGAACAGATACGTGGCGATGAAGATGATCGCGGCCAGAATTCCGCTCAGTGCGATCACCTGGGGCGTGAGCTTCTTTGCCATGCGGGCCTTCTTTCTCGCTGCGCGGGGGCTGTCATGGGGTGCAAAGCGGTCTGGCGCTGTGTTACAGGTAGCCGCGCAGCGTTTGCAGATGCGTTTCCTCTTCCAGCGCGATACCGCGGAGAACGTCCGCCGTCTTTTCGTCCTTGCAGGCGGCCGCAAAGGCGCGGTAGGTGTCCGCGGCCTTCTGTTCGGCGGCCTGCGCGAAACGCAGCAGGCTATCCCGGTCTTTGAGCATTCCCTGCCGCAGCGCGCCCATCAGACCGCCTTCGAACAACAGCGAAGAGGCGATGGCCGCAAGCATCAGCTGCTGCTCCATGGCCACGGCAAGCCCCTCGTACAGCGATTGGAACTGCACAAGGTGCTGGCGTTCGTCGCTCAAAATCATCTGCAGGTGTTCCCGAAGCGGCGAGTGCCCGGCGTCGCCCGCGTCCAAAAGCATCAGCGCCCGTTCGTAGGTTTGTATCGCGCCGCGCTCCATTTCACAGGCCACATACAGCGCTTCCTGCCCTGATTGTATCTGCATTCCGAGCACCCCTTCCGTACGTTTTCCTCACGTTTCCCAC
>CAYRPW010000105.1:0-4311 GCA_964426145.1 uncultured Oscillospiraceae bacterium | reverse complement strand
GAAAACCTGTATCCCTTACGCTGCAAGGGATACAGGGAATTGAGTCCGTTTCGTTACTTCTTTTGCGACAGATAGTCGTTCAGCTTTTCCACAAGCACGTCGGGATCGGACCCGTGCGCGGCGCAGGCGTCTTCCAGCGATTCCGACGTAGCGTGCGGGCAGCCAAGGCAGTGCATGCCATAGCCGATCAAAATGCTGGCGGTGCCGCGGTCAAGCTGCAGCACGTCGATGATGGACATCTCTTTATTTACGGTTGCCATAGAGGGTTCCTCGCTTTCTTTGTTGGAACGGAGACCAAGAATATCTTATCATCGGCCCCGGCGGTTGTCAACGAACCTGCCTTGACAGTTTACCGGAAACCCGCTAGGCTGAAACAGGCGCTATACGCACTGAACCGGTGAATAGGAGGGCTTTTAAGTGACGCAGGAAGAACACAAAAAGCTGGGGATCGACCTGTTCAACGCAACCTGGGATCTGATCGACCGCAACGATCGCACCCCGGCGCAGAATCTGGAAATGATCCACGCGGCGCACGCTTCGGCCTACCATTGGATCAAAGCGGGCGGCACCGCCCTGAACCAGGCGCGCAGCCAGTGGCAGATTTCCCGGGTCTATGCCATCCTGGGCATGGGAAACCCGGCGCTTTTCCACGCCGAGCGCTCGCTTTCGCTTTGCACGGACAATGGCATCGGCGGCTTTGATCTCGCGTTTGGGTACGAAGCGGTTGCGCGCGCCCATTGGGTTTTGGGCCGCAGTGCGGAAACGGAAGAAAACAAGGCCGCCGCGCTCGCCGCCTGCGAAGCGGTGACGGACGCGGACGACCGTACGTATGTGCAGAAGGAGATCAATTCGATCGCTTAACCTTACGACGGCTGCATGGCGCCAAACAGCACCAGCCAGGCCAGAATGCTTTTTGCCACCAGGCTCAGCACGATGTAGGTGCGCTCGCCGTACAGGTAATCCTTCCATTTGCCAACCTTTTTGTACTGCAAAATCATGTTGACCGGGAAGGTGTTGAACATCACGAAGTATGTGCCGATGATCGCCCATACGAACCACGGCACCTGGTCGAAATTGCCCGTGCCGAACATGTACAGAAGGATTGCCGCCCACGGCGCGATGCCCGCGAACGAACCCCATACGAACGGGCCCCAGTTGACTTTGCCGTCGGTGCGGCCGGCGTTGAGTTGTTCCATCATCAGGCCGAACAGGTTCATCGAAGCGTTGGCGACGAAGATCAGGATCAGCGAGGCAATGTCGTAAACGCCGAACAGCGTGGCGATCAGCACGATCATGACCGACGAGCTCAGCGCGTACTCAAACCAGCGGAATTTGTTCATCCCGCGGGCCAGATCGCGGTTGTAGATGGCGTTGAGGCCGCTGGGCAGCGAGATCAGCGCGTGCGCCGCGGCGGACAGCAGCAAAAACACGCCCGTCAGGATGCCGAACGGAAGCTGGAACAGCGCGCGGCTTGCCGTTTCCAGCGCCTGCGTCTGCGGGTTGTATGTAATGTAAAATTGCGTAATCTGCGGGGAAAACTGGGAGATTTTCTGAATCAGGCCGGTTGCGAGGATAATCATCAATACGCCCTGCGCGAGATGCAGAAAGCCCATGATCATGTTGAAGCGGCGCAGCTTCTTATAAACAAGTTCCATTCCAACCCCTCCTTTTCATTTTGTGCAAAACGATTTTTCATTTTGCGGGATGATGTAAGGTTGTGCAGATACTGTACCGCCGGATATGCAGTTTGAAACATCGCACCGCAGCGAACCTGCGGAACGATATTCGTCTATCCGTATTATACCAGAAATACCGTCCAAACCGCAAACGGCCGGCGCGGATTACTCCTTTTTTTGCACGGCCGGGCGCGGCAAACACGCGGCTGGCCCGTTACTGATAGACTTTGAGAATACGAGATGCCCTAAACGGACCACATATGCCCGCAGGACTGGCATACGGCCTTGCTTTTAACCTTGGTCACAACCCGCTTGCTGCCAAACAGGGCGATGATCAGGCGGGGGATCGTCAGGAAAATCCAGAGCAGCAAATCAAAAAGCCACCCGAACAGGAGCCAGTATAAACATCCGCGGGATTTCGTCCTGGTGATGGACACCGCCTGCACGTTTACATGGTCGCTTCCGCATCGGGGACATCTCATGGAAAATTCCTCGCTTTATCGGTTTTTCACAGTGTACCAACAGTAAACGGAAAATACAAGACCCTTTTCCCGCCATCGCAGCGCCGACCGGAAAACCACGCGATATTCGACTCCGCGCGTACAAGGTCTCCGCCGCATGCCTGCCCGGTGACGGAGGGCCAATCGCCGCCGGACAGGAGAATCAAACAAAAACCGCGAGCCGAATGCTCGCGGTCCATGGTGATCCATCGCAGACTCGAACTGCGGACACCCTGATTAAAAGTCAGGTGCTCTGCCAACTGAGCTAATGGATCAATCGCTGATAAACAGCAAAATGTATTATACTGTCACGCGGATGTTTTGTCAATCACAGGTTACGGTGGAATCTGCATCTTCCGCGCGGACGCCGGGAAGAGCAGGCAGATACGGGCGCGAATCAACGTACCCGAAATTGCATTTCCGGGCGTTTTTTGGTATGATAGAACTTAACCGCGTAATATCCATTGAGGAGGTTACAGATACGATGAGCGACTTTATTTTAAGCTGCTGCTCCACGGCAGATTTAAGCCAGAAAGAATTCGACGCAAGGAATATCCACTATATCTGCTTTCACTATACGCTGGACGGCGTACAGATGAGCGACGACCTGGGCAAAACCATGCCGCTGGATCAATTTTACGAACGCATGATGAAAGGCGCGGAAACCAGCACTTCGCAGGTCAATGCCGACGAGTACGAGGCTTTTTGGGAACCGTTCCTCAAAGACGGCAGGGACGTGCTGCACGTTACCCTGTCGTCAGGCATCTCCGGCTCCTACAATTCCGCGATCATCGCCCGCGACACCTTGAAGGACAAGTATCCCGGCCGCGTGATCCGCGTGGTGGACAGCCTTGCCGCGTCGTCTGGCTACGGGCTGCTCATGGATAAGCTGGCCGACCTGCGCGACTTGGGGAAATCGATCAACGAAGTGGCGGACTGGGCGGAGGCGCACAAGCTGGAAGTACACCACTGGTTTTTCTCCACCGACCTTACCTTTTTCATCAAGGGCGGCCGGGTATCCAAAACCGCCGGTTTCGTGGGCACGCTGTTAAAAATCTGCCCGCTTTTGAACGTCGATCACAACGGCAAACTCGTGGCGCGCGCCAAGGTGCGCTCCAAGCACAAGGTCATCAAGGAAATCGTGGACCGCATGGTGGATAACGCCGACGGCGGGATGAACTACGGCGACAAATGCTATTTGTCCCACTCCTATTGCCTGGCGGACGCGCAGGCGGTTGCGGCGCTTGTGAAGGCGAGCTTTACCAAGCTCAAGGGCGAACCCGTGATTCACGATATCGGCACCACCATCGGCAGCCACACCGGCCCGGGCACGGTAGCCCTGTTCTTCTGGGGTAAAAAGCGGGCGGACTGATCGATTTCTAAGCCCTTCCGATGCCAAATCTGTGATCGAGGTCTTGGCTGATGCAAACCGCATACACAACCGGACAACGCATACCGCTTAACGACGGATGGCTGTTCAGCAAACGAACTCCACAGGACTTTGTTCCTGTGGAGATTCCGCATGATTGGCTGATTGCGGATACCGGCAATCTCTACCAAAGCGGCGTGGGGCTCTACCGCCGCGCGCTGGACGCCTCCTTTCTCAAGCCCGGCCAGCGGCTGTATTTGTGTTTCGACGGCGTGTATATGGACAGCGCCGTTTTCGTCAACGGCCGGCAGGTTTTCCAGTGGAAGAACGGCTGCACCGCGTTTTGGGTCGATATCGCCGATGCCGTTACCCCGGACGCCGAAAATGAAATTCTGGTGCGGGTGAATTACCAGGCCGTAAACGCCCGCTGGTATACCGGCGCCGGAATTTACCGGGACGTATCGCTGCTTGTCAAAAACGCCTGCCATATCGTGCCCGGCGGCGTGTATGTCTCCACCCGGCTGGAAGACGGGCGTTTTTGTTACGAGGCGCAGGCCGAAGTGCAAACGCACGGCGCGCCGTATGAAATCCGCCACAGGCTTCTGGAATCGGATGCCGAGGTCCGCCCCTGGGAGCCGGGCAGCCCCGCCCTTTATACGCTTTGCACGGAGCTGATCGTGGGCGGGGAAGTGACCGATTGCGTCACCACGCGCTTTGGATTCCGCACGCTGCGCTTTACCACGGACCGGGGCTTTTTTCTAAACGG
>CAYRPW010000104.1:1026-7184 GCA_964426145.1 uncultured Oscillospiraceae bacterium | reverse complement strand
GGCCCTGCGCGAAGTGTCCGCCGCGCGCAAGGAAGTGCCGGGCCGCCGCGGCTACCCCGGGTATCTGTAGACCGACCTTGCCAGCATGTACGAGCGGGCGGGCCGCGTGATCGGCAGAAAAGGCTCCATCACCCAGATTCCGATCCTCACCATGCCCGAGGACGATAAAACGCACCCGATTCCCGACCTGACCGGCTATATTACCGAAGGCCAGATCATCTTAAGCCGTGAGCTGCACCGCAAGGGCATCGCCCCGCCCATCGACGTTCTGCCGTCCTTAAGCCGCCTGAAGGACAAGGGTATCGGCGACGGCAAAACCCGCGAGGATCACGCGGCGACCATGAACCAATTGTTCGCCGCCTATTCGCGCGGCAAGGACGCCAAAGAGCTTGCCGTTATCCTGGGCGATGCGGCGCTGACCGACGTGGACAAGAAATATGCCGCCTTTGCCGACGCGTTCGAAAAGAAATACGTATCGCAGGGGTATCAAGCCAACCGCTCCATCGAAGAAACGCTCAATCTGGGCTGGGGCCTTCTGGCCATGCTTCCGCGCAACGAACTGAAGCGCATCCGCGATACGATGCTGGACAAATACCTGCACGATAACGCGTTTGACGATACGGTGGACGAGGTTGAGGAGGAGCACAGCTGATGGCTGCCTTGCTGCGCGTGAACCCCACGCGCATGGAATTGACGCGCATCAAGCGCCGTTTGGTTACGGCGCGGCGCGGGCATAAGCTGCTCAAGGATAAGCGCGATGAAATGGTGCGCCAGTTTATCGCGCTGATCCGTGAAAACTACCGCCTGCGCAATGAGGTGGAAAAAGAGCTGGGCTTTGCGCTGTCCGGCTTTGCCATGGCGCGCGCCGTGGTGGAGCCCGCGTTCATGGAAGAGGCGCTCTTGAGCCCCGCCAGAAGCATCGCCGTGGATTTGAAGATCGACAGCATCTTAAGCGTGCGCGTTCCCAAGCTCACCACCAAAGAGTCGGAAACGCAGAACACCTTGAGCTACGGCCTGGCCGAAACCTCAGCCCAGCTGGACGGCGCGATCGAAAGCCTGGTCGCCCTTCTGCCCAAGCTGATCAAGCTTGCGGAAGTGGAAAAGACCTGCGATCTGCTGGCCGATGAAATTGAAAAAACGCGCCGCCGCGTTAACGCGCTGGAATATGTGATGATCCCACAATTCCAGGAAACCATCCGTTTTATCACCATGAAGCTCGATGAGAACGAGCGCGGCAACTTAATCCGCCTGATGAAGGTCAAGGCCATGATCGAACAGCGGGAAGCCGTTCAATAACCTTCCGGCGCGGGAACAACCTCCACCACCGTTAAAACGCCGTCCCTGACCTGAAACCGAATATTAAGCCCAGCAAACCCGAAGCCGTACACGCGCTCCGGGTTTTCCTGATAAGCGGGGCGCGGGTCGCTTTGCAGCACGGAAAGAAGCGTATCCCGCTTCTGCGGCGGAATGCAATTGAGCAGCGCGTCCGGGAAATTCACCTGAAGCGCCGGTTGCGGCGCTTCCTGGGCAAAACCGCCAAGCGCGCCCGGGTTGCTGTCAGTATAGGGCAGGTACGGCTTGATATCGTAAATGGGGGTGCCGTTCATCAGATCGGCGCCCAAGACCGTCAATGTGGGGGAAGATGGCGTTTCCAGGCGGATGGCTTTCAGTTCCACGCAGGAAAGCCCCAGCGGATTGGGGCGGAAGGGGGAGCGGGTGGCGAACACGCCCATCCGGGTATTGCCGCCCAGCCGCGGCGGCCGCACCGTGGGCGACCATTCCGAGCGCAGGTTTTCGGAAAACCCCCAGATCAGCCACAGATGCGAAAAGCCGGAAAGCCCGCGCAGCGTGTCGGGGTTTCGGAACGCGGTCTCGAACACGACGGTCGATTCCAGCGTGCGAATGATGCCGCTCTGCCTGGGCAGGCCGAACTTCGACGTGAAATCATTCTGTATCCGCGCAACGGGGGTCAGCGTCAGGCTGTCCAAACGGATCACATCCTTCCTTGCCTATGCAGTATACCGTGATTGTTTACAGGCGCGCAACAGCAAAGCGGCGTAACAACGGCAGGTTTATGGTATAATCAGGATATCAACCTCGGAGGTGATGGCGCGCGTGGGAATCATCAATCGTCTACAGGCCTACGGAAGTTGGCTGACATCGGATCCCGCGGGATTTTTACTGTATATTCTGAATTTAACGGTTGCCGTGCTTTTAACATTGATGCTGCACGAGGTGGCGCACGGCTACGTTGCCTACCGCTGCGGAGACCCGACCGCCAAGATGCTGGGCAGGCTGTCGCTGGACCCCCGCAAGCATCTGGATCCCATCGGGACGATCGCGCTGGTGCTGGTGGGCTTCGGCTGGGCGAAACCCGTGCCGATCAACCCGCGTAACTTTCAAGGTAACCGGGTAAAAGCCGATTTTCTGGTTTCCATCGCGGGCATTGTGACCAACCTCACCCTGTTTATTCTGGCGCTCTTGCTGGCTACGGTCCTCAACCCGGTTCTCTGGCGCGCGGACGTCATCGCGGGAAACGGCGGCGCAGAGGAATTTCTGGCGCTTAACAGCCTAGGTTACAACATTCTGCTCTATGGCATGGGCGGCGAGTATACCCAGTACATGCAAACGCCGTGGCTGATGCACGTACAGCGTTTCCTGCTGCTGTTCATGACCATGAACCTGACCATCGCCGTGTTCAACCTGATCCCCATTCCGCCGCTGGACGGCTTTCATGTGTTCAACGATCTGCTGCTCAAGGGCCGTTTACAAATGACTCCGCAATTCGCGCGAGGCGCGCAGATCGTGTTTCTGCTGCTGATTTTCTCCGGCGCGCTTGGTACGGGTCTGCTCTATGTCACCAAGGCTATTCAGGGCGGCGTGCTGAACCTGTTTCTGTTAATTTTAGGTGGCTGACGATGCCGATCCATATCCAGCTCAAACAGTTCGACGGGCCGATGGATTTGCTGCTGCACCTGATCGGCAAGGCGAAGATCGACATCAGGGATATCTTCGTCAGCGAAATCACCGAGCAGTTTATTGGGGCCATCAGCACCGCGCCGGATTTCGATATGGACGAAGCGAGCGAGTTCATCACCATGGCGGCGCTGCTGGTGGAGATCAAAAGCCGCTCCCTGCTGCCCAAGCCCAAAACGGAAGACGAGGAAGACCCCGCACAGGCACTTATCGACCGGTTGACTCAATATAAACTGTTCAAGGAAAGCGCCGAGAATATGTCCGCGTTCGAACAGAGCGCACTGCAGGCGTTCGGCAAGCTGCCGGAAGAAATTCCGCTGCCGCCGCAGAGCTTCGAAATCGACGGCCTGACGCTCAACATGCTATGGGAAGCCCTCGGGCGCATCGCGGAACGAAAACCGGGCGACGCGCCGCAGGAGAACGCCTATTTGAAAAACATCCGGCGCGACCATTACACCGTGGAAGGCTGCATCGAAACGATCCGGGAACACCTGAAAAAAGGCCCCGTACCGTTTGACGAACTGTTCGGCGAAAGCCCGAACCGCCAGGAAGCCGTGACGCTGTTCATCGCGCTGCTGGAGCTTTTAAAGCGCGGCAAGGCATACGTTACGCAGTCGCAGACGTTCGATCGCATCATTCTGCATCCCGGGAGGAGGAAACCTGTTGCAGCTTCATGAGGCATGCCGCGCCATCGAGGCGATTTTATTCGTCGCGGGTAACG
Organism: uncultured Oscillospiraceae bacterium; assembly: GCA_964426145.1. Lineage (GTDB taxonomy): Bacteria > Bacillota > Clostridia > Christensenellales > Aristaeellaceae > CAXXOK01. The sequence goes on along the minus strand of CAYRPW010000104.1, from coordinate 3,487 downwards.
CCGTGGAAATTAAGGACATCGCGCTTGCGCTTGAAATCACGGAACTGGAAGCCGTGAACGCAGTGGAAGAGCTCCGCCGCGAGTACGACGGCGAGCGCCGGGGGATCCGGGTATCCCGCTACGGCGACCATCTGAAGTTTGAAACGCGCGCGGAGTACGCGCCGTATGTGGAACGGCTTTTACAGCCCGTGCAGCGGCAATCCCTGTCGCAGGCGGCTATGGAAACGCTCGCCGTCATCGCATACCGCCAACCGGTCACGCGCCTGGATATCGAAGAAATCCGCGGCGTGAAGTGCGATTATTCCGTGCAGTCCCTGCTGCAAAAAGGGCTGGTGAAAAGCGTGGGCCGCAAGGAAGCGCTGGGCCGCCCGTACCTGTACGCAACCACGGATTTCTTTTTGGAGCATTTCGGCATCGCGGATATCCGGGAACTGCCGCCGATGCCCGACGCATTGCTGCCCAAGGCGGAAGAGGAAACGCTGATCCCCTAAACGATCACGATCTGCTGCCGGTATAAAAGCCCGGCGGGCAGTTTCGCGCCCAGCGCCCACAGGTCATACGCCCGCTCGTCCAGCCGATGAAGCGGGTTGTTTGGATCGGCGTCCGACGCCTTCGCAATCACGGGTATTCGGGCATCCTTGAGCTGCGCCATATCCCTTTCATACGTACGCCGGAAGCCCAGCAAACGCACGGAAGGCGGCGTTGGGTTTTGCTTCAGCAATTCCGCCTTCAGGCCCAGCATCGCGTGCGTCAGCAGGCGGTTGAGCCGGGTATGAGTATAGCGTTTCGTTTTCATGAGTTCCAACAGTTCCGCGCGGCTTGTGGCATTGGCGGCGCACTTCTTCAGCCGGTTCTCCAGCCCTTCGGAGCAATCGGGAAGCTGCCGCAGCGCCTCGGCGGGCTGGGAACGCAGGATTTCCAGCAAAACGGCGTCCAGCGCTTCGGGGCGATGCGCATCCCTGCATTGCAGCGGATATCCGCAGGCGGTTTCCGCGTCCGTTATCCTGCCGCCAAGATAAGCCTTTCGCACCGCGCTTGCCGACGGAAACCCGCCGGATGTCAGGGACGCGCTGTGGAAATCTCCCTCACGCCGCACGGGCAGCGGCACAATCCCGCTTCGCAGCCGCCGCAGAGCGCGCAGATAGCAGATGGCCAGAATGTTGTTAGGCTTTTCCAGAAAGAACGCGGCGCCCGGTTCGCCGAAGGCGGCGTTCACGCCGTCCGCCTGGGCGGCGGCAAACGGTTTGCCCTGGGCAAGCGAATGCCTGAGCGCGGTTTGAAACGCATCGTCCTGGGTTTCCAGCACAAGGGCGGCTTTCTGCAGCGCGTCCAGGTTCGGGTTTTCCGTGCCGAACGACAGATGCGTTACGAACGGCAGGTTATCGAAAATGCTCACGCCGCCCAGCGCGAAGTTTTCCGCGTCGCGCACGGCGAACGCCGCCGGCAACTCCAGTACCATATCCGCCCCTGCGCGCAGCGCCGCTTCCGCCCGAAAAGCCGGAGAAAACAAGGCGGCCATTCCGCGCTGGGTAAAACAACCGCTCATCAAACACACAATGCGCGTATCCGGCAGCTGTTCCCGGATCAGCGCAAACTGCCTGGCGTGACCTTTGTGAAACGGGTCGTATTCACAGATGATGCCGACCGTGTTCTGCATGTGTTTTCCTCTCTGAAAACCGCATATTTTTCGGGATATTGCCTTTCCTTTTCCGTGCGGAAGGAGTATAATCATACGTTGTATACTTGTTAAGTCATACTCAGTTTATCACATGGGGGAGGAAATCGCTATGTCCGTCATCGACAAAATCAGGGCGAAGGCGAAAACGAACGTAAAGCACATCGTCTTGGCCGAAGGCTCCGAACCGCGCACCGTGCAGGCCGCGCGCAGCATTACCGATTTGGGGATCGCAAAGGTTACGCTGCTGGGGGATCTCGCGGAGATCCACAATACGGCGAAGCAGACGGGAACGGACCTGACCGGCGTTGCGGTGATCGATCCCAAAACCAGCGACAAGCTGACCGCTTATACGGAGCTTCTGTTCGAACTCCGCAAAGCCAAGGGCATGACGCTGGAAGAAGCCGGGAAGCTTGCTTCCGGCAATACGCTTTACTTCGGATCGCTGATGGTCAAGGCAAACGACGCGGACGGCATGGTGGCAGGCGCAATCAACACCACGGGCGACGTGCTTCGCCCCGCGTTACAGATTATCAAAACAGAGCCGGGCATTTCAGTGGTCTCGAGCTCTTTTATTATGGAAGTTCCCAATCCCGCCTACGGAACGGACGGCGTGATGATTTTCGGCGATTGCGCCGTGATCCCCGATCCTACGGCGGAGCAGCTGGCCGCGATCGCCGTTTCCAGCGCGCAGACGGGTAAACAGCTGGTGGGGCTGGATCCCAAAGTAGCCATGCTTTCGTTCTCCACCAAGGGCAGCGCCAAGCACGATCTGGTTACCAAGGT
>CAYRPW010000104.1:0-1016 GCA_964426145.1 uncultured Oscillospiraceae bacterium | reverse complement strand
GAGCTGCAGGCCGACGCCGCGCTTGTGGAAAGCGTCGGTAAGCTTAAATCTCCCGGCAGCAGCGTGGCGGGCCATGCCAACGTTTTGGTGTTTCCGGATCTGCAGGCCGGTAACATCGGGTATAAACTGGTGCAGCGCCTCGCGGGCGCAATCGCAATCGGTCCGATCATCCAGGGGCTTGCCAAGCCTGTCAACGACTTGAGCCGCGGGTGCTCGGTAGAGGATATTGTAAGCGTGGTTGCGATTGCCGCAGTCAAAGCGCAAGGTTAAGGAGAACGCAGGGCATGAAAATACTGATTCTGAACGCAGGTTCCTCTTCCCTGAAATACCAGCTGATGGATATGAACGGCGAAATTACGCTGGCCAAAGGCATTGTCGACCGTATCGGCATCGACGGCAGTTCCATCAAGCAAACCGCCGGTGACAAGGTGTACAAGCTGGAAACATCCATCCCCAAGCATACCGATGCCATCCACCTGATGCTGAACGCCCTCACCAACCCTGAAAAAGGCGCGGTGAAGACCATGGACGAGATCAGCGCGTTCGGCCACCGCGTGCTGCACGGCGGCGAGCGCTTCACCGGCAGCATGCTGATCACCGATGAAGTGAAAAGCACCATCCGGGAATACTTCCCGCTGGGCCCGCTGCACAATCCCGCCAACCTGATGGGCATCGAAGCCTGTCAGGAAGTGATGCCGGGCATCCCCAACGTAGCGGTGTTCGATACCTCCTTCCACCAGACCATGCCCAAGAAAGCCTATCTGTACGGCATTCCGCAGGAATATTATCATCGGCTGCAAATCCGCCGCTACGGGTTTCACGGCACCAGCCACCGTTACGTCAGCAAGCGTGTCCGCGAGTTTCTGGGGCTTAAGCGCGAGGGCAGCCGCGTGATCACCTGCCACCTGGGCAACGGTTCCAGTCTGGCCGCGGTGAAAGACGGCAAATGCGTGGACACCAGCATGGGCCTTACGCCGCTGGAAGGTGTCATCATGGGCACGCGGTCCGGCAATCTG
>CAYRPW010000103.1:6866-7189 GCA_964426145.1 uncultured Oscillospiraceae bacterium | reverse complement strand
ATGCGGCGACCACAATGATGATGGCAAACCCGACAGGGAAGCCGTTCCACTTCACCAGATTGCGGTACCAGTCCGTCGCCGGGTCGTTGGAAGGCCAGGTGACCGACTGCGTTTTGGTAAAGATGGACCCTACGCCTTTGGCCACCAGCATCAGCGCAAGCGACGTGATGAAGGACGGCAGGTGGCGGTAGGCCACGAAGTACCCGCCGACCGAGCCGAACGCCGCGCCGACGGCGATGCTGATGCACAGGCACAGCCATAGCGGAAGTTCGAACTTGGTCAGGCAATAGCCGGAGATCAGCGCCGAGCAGAACATCACGGCG
>CAYRPW010000103.1:3028-6856 GCA_964426145.1 uncultured Oscillospiraceae bacterium | reverse complement strand
GCCCGTCGCGATGACGAACGTGACACCAAGCCCCAGAAAGCCGATGAAGTAGGCGTAGTTGAGGGCGCTGAGAATGCGGTTGTAGTTGACGAACGTCGAACCGTTGCGAAGGATGGGCGTAAGCACCGTGAACAGCCCGTACATCAGGAAAATAATCAGGATCAGAACCACGCGGTTAAACCCGACCAGTTTAACGAAACGCAGGCCCTTGAATTTCTGGAGTGCCGCTTTCACAATGCCGATCCTCCTACACTGCGATTTCGCGTGTCGCCGCGTTCATGATCTTTTCCTGCGTGGCTTCCGACACATCGAACTCCGCCGTTTTCTTGCCTTCGCACATCACCACGATGCGGTCCGACATTCGGAGAATTTCCGGCATTTCGGAGGAGATCATAATGATGGACTTGCCTTCCTGGACGAGCCGGTTCATCAGTTCGTAGATCTCCTGTTTCGCGCCGACGTCGATGCCGCGGGTCGGCTCGTCGAATATAAGGATTTTGCTGTTGCTGATCAGCCACTTCGCCAGCACCACCTTCTGCTGGTTCCCGCCGGACAGATCCATCACCATCTGCGAAACGCTTGGCGTTTTGGTTTTCAGCGCGCTGACCATTTTCTGCGTTACCCGGGTTTCCGCCGCGCCGTCGATGAAGCCGCCAGTTTTCACGTAATCCTTCAGGCAGGCGAGCGTGGAGTTCTCCGTAACGCTCTTTTTGAGCACCACGCCGTAACGCTTGCGGTCTTCCGAAAGGTAGCCGATCCCCTCGCGGACGGCGTCCTGGGGGGAATGGATGGACACCTTTTTCCCTTCGACGTACACGTCTCCGCTGTCCCGCGGATCCGCGCCGAACAGGGCGCGCGCCGTTTCGGTGCGGCCTGCGCCCATCAGGCCGGAAAACCCGAGAATTTCACCACGCCGCAGTTCAAAACTGACATCCCGCACCATGCGCCCGGCGTTTAAGTGTTCCACTTTCAGCACGACGGGCGCGTCCGCGGCAACGCGGCTGCAGGTTTTGGGCTCGTCGAATATCACGCGGCCGACCATCATGTGCACGATGTCGTCCTTGGTGCACTCGCTCGTGATCAGCGTGCCCACGGTCTGGCCGTCGCGCATCACGGTCACGCGGTCCGTGATCTGCTTGATTTCATCCATCCGGTGGGAAATGTATACGATGCCGTACTGCTTCTGCCGCAGATCGCGGATGATGCGGAACAGCTGCTCGATTTCCGTGTCCGTCAGGGCGGCGGTGGGTTCGTCAAACACGATGATTTTCGCCTCGTGCGATATGGCTTTCGCGATTTCGCACATCTGCTGCTTGCCGACCGTGAGCCTCGCCATCGTTTCTTTGGGATCGATGTCGATTTTCAGCAGGGCGAACAGTTTCCGCGCTTCCTCATTCATGCGGGCGTCGTCGATCAGCAAGCCTTTTTTCCATTCCCTGCCGATGTAGATGTTCTGGGCAACGGTCAGGTGGCCCATCATGTTGAGCTCCTGATGCACGATGACGATGCCGGCCTTCTGCGCGTCGCGCGGGCTTGTAAAACACACTTCCCTGCCCTCATAGGTCACGGTTCCGGCATCCTTTGTGTAGATGCCGGTCAGCACCTTCATCAGGGTGGATTTCCCGGCTCCGTTCTCCCCCATGAGCGCGTGGACTTCGCCCCTGCGTACGTCGAAGCTCACATGATCGAGCGCATGCACACCCGGAAAGGTTTTGTCGATCCCTTTCATGGATAAAATGATTTCGTTCAAACGTATCCTTCCTCGTCGGCCGCCGCACCAAAGCTTACGGGAACGCAGAAAACTTTGATGCCCGGTTGAAATGGGCTGCTATTTGCATGAAACCAATACCGATATGCGTAACGTTTCATTTTTCAATACTATACAATATGCTATCTGTTATGTCAATAACTCCGTCTTATTTCACAGTTTATCGCAAAATGTTGACTATTTTCCGACAAAATGCGACTCGTTTACGATTCTGAATATAGTTTCGTTTCGTTTTGCGCATCCGCGTATAACCGTCCGGATTTTTGCCCGGGGATTCAGGGAACAGCGGCGCCGCAGGCTGCCCGATGGCGAAACGGAAACCGTACGAAAAGGAGATTGCGCAGCGGGTACGGGAAAACGACGGGAGAAAGATGGATCGGGTCGCCGGAAAGCGTCGTTTTTTTATGCAGGGAACGTAAATACGGCAATCCCGCGCAACCCACGGACCGCACAGCAAAAACAGGAGCCGCCCCGATGTGGGCGGCTCCTGCAGGGGCGGGGTGCTGCGTGCGGCCGCTGCGTGTTTGCAGTTTGCGGGTTACGCTGCGCTGCGAAAACGTTCCCCGCAGGCGCGTGTCAGGCTTGCGGCGGAAACGCCACGATCAGCAGCATCTTGAAACGCGCCGCCGCTTCGACCGCGTGGGGAATGCCCGCGGGCATCACGATGCACTGGCCGGCGTGCAGCGCGTGCGCCTGGCCGCCGACGGTGATCTTCGCTTCGCCGTCGAGCACCTGAACCAGCGCGTCGCCCTTGCTTTCATGCGCGCTGATCTCCTCCCCCTGGTCGAACGCGAACAATGTGATGCTCAGCGCCGCGTTCTGGATCAGCGTACGGCTGACGATCTGGCCGTTCTGGTAGGCGACCAGCGCCGCCATGTCGAGAGCTTTTTCCATGTCAATGTTTTTCAGAATGTGGCTATTCATTTTTATCTCCTCATTTTCTTTCCGGTTGTTTTCACCGGCGATCCGCTGGGGCGCGTGTAACCCTGCGTAATTTCCGGCACTCCGGGGTAGCACCGTTTGCGCCGCGTACGGCAATAGAACGGATACAAGCCCACTTTTCCCCCGTGCGATCCGGAAACCGCTGTGCGCCTTTGTGCCGGACTGGAGATCCGCCCCGATTTATCCGCATGGTGAATCTTGGGTCGTTCGCGTTCCCTGTCCGGCATCCGCATGGTGTAACTTGCCGCCGTATTTAGGGCGGGGCGAAACAGCGGGATAAGTTCCCTATACCCCGATCGGAGAGAACCGAACCGCGGTTACCGGCGGCACTCTCAGACGGCGAGGCGATTCCCCATGCGCTGCCATGCAAAACGCGCCGCAGTGCGCGGCGCGTTTGTGAATAAATCATGCTTCGTGCGGCTGCCGCCCGTCAGGCAAAGCGGCTGAGCAGCGCCTGCAGCGTTTCCGGCGACGCCTTGTGGTCGATCATGGGCTCGTCGCCGAATATCGCGGGGTGCTGCTGGTGGAAGGTCGGCGCAAACCCCTGGTAGAGGATACCGATAGGGATTTTCGGGCCGTACTCCATGGCGCGCAGCAGCGCTGTTTGCAGGTTTCCGGCGTCGTACTCCGGCTCCAGCTCGTACGTATGCTCCTTGTAATACGCAAAGGTGTTGACCTTGTTGAAGCTGATGCACGGCTGGAGGATATCCACCAGCGCATAGCCCTTGTGCAGGATGGCCGCCTTCATGATCTTGGCCATGTGCGCTTTGTTGCCGCTGAACGTGCGCGCCGCAAACGTTGCCCCGGCGGCCAGCGCGACCAGCAAGGGGTTCATGGGCCTGTTCAGGTTGCAGGCCCCGGTGCGGTCCACGCTGCAGGCGTCGGACGTGGGCGAGGTCTGGCCCTTCGTGAGGCCGTAAATCTGATTGTCGTGCACGAAGTGCGTGATATCCACGTTGCGGCGGATGTTGTGCAGGAAATGGTTGCCGCCTTCGCCGTAGGAATCGCCGTCGCCGGTGTTGACGATCACGGTAAGCGCTTGGTTCATCATCTTGGCGGCAACCGCGGCGGGCAGCGCGCGGCCGTGCAGGCCGGAAAACCCGTTGGCGTTGATATAC
>CAYRPW010000103.1:2591-3018 GCA_964426145.1 uncultured Oscillospiraceae bacterium | reverse complement strand
ATGCCGCCCACCAGCAGCACGTCCCTGGGCGCAAGCTGCAGTTCTTCCAGCACGCCGGTTAAGGTGCCCAGAATGTCATAATTGCCGCAGCCGGGACACCAGGCGGTTTCCCCGGCGTGAAATTTTGCGTCCGTCATACGCGCGCCTCCTTTCCAACTCCCAGGGCCGAAAGGCCCTTGAGAATATCGTCCACCGACAGCTGCCTGCCGTCGTACTTCAGAATGCTGTCCGTACAGTGTATGCCGGTTTCCATGCGGATCAGCTTGGCAAGCTGCGCCGTGAAGTTCTGTTCCACGCTGTACACGGCTTTGGCTTGTTTCCCGTATGCCTGCAGCCGCTTTGTTGGCAGCGGGCAGAGATCGCCAAACGACAGCGCGCCGACGGACACACCCTGCTTGTTTAAGATGCTTACGGCTTCCGCGACCGC
>CAYRPW010000103.1:0-2581 GCA_964426145.1 uncultured Oscillospiraceae bacterium | reverse complement strand
TTCGTGGAGCCGAACCCCAGCAGCAGCACCTGCGGGTTTTCCGCGCCGGTGTAATCGGGTTCCAGCAGTTCCGCTTGCAGGCCTTCCAGCTTGCGGGCGCGCTTTTCCACCATCCCGCTTCGCATCTGCGCGTCTTCGGTAATCACGCCGTACTCGTCGTGCTCGTCGCTGTCGGTTTTCACAAGCGCGTCGCCCTTGCCGGGAACGGCAAGCGGGGAAATGCCGCTGTCGGTGAAGGCATACCGCCGATAATCCCCGCCGCCTTGCGTTTGGGGAGGCAGCGCGGCGAGGGTAAGCGCCTTATCGATCTCCAGCGGCGCGATGGTGGCCGCGGAATCCGCCAGATACTGGTCGCTGAGCACAAGAACAGGGATCTGGTACTTCCGCGCCAGGGTCAGCGCGCGCGCCGTTTGGTAAAACGCGTCCGCGTGATCACGCACCGCGAGCACCATGCGGGGAAACTCGCCCTGGGAGGCAAAACACGTAAACAGCAGGTCGCTTTGCTCGGTACGCGTGGGTAATCCCGTGGCGGGGCCGGGGCGCTGCACGTCCGCAATCACGATCGGGATTTCGGCAATGCCGGCCAGGCCAAGCCCTTCCACCATCAGGGAAAACCCGCCGCCGCTGGTGCCGGTCATGGCCGCCGCACCCGCGTAGGACGCGCCGATCGCCATGTTGACGGCCGCGATTTCATCCTCCGCCTGCTCCACCACAAGGCGGAACTCCTCCGCCTGCGCCGTGAAGAAGTTCAGCAGCGACGTGGCCGGGGACATCGGGTATGCGCTGTAGAACTGCAGCCCGCCCGCAAGCGCGCCCATGGCCATGGCTTCCGCGCCGGTGACCAGCAGGGTTTTCATCGTTTTGGGGGGCGTAAGCGCAAGCGCTGTTTCCGTGCTTTCGAATCCCTTGCGGATGGCCGCCAGATTGAGTTCGAGCAGCTTGGGGGCAAGCTGTTCCTTGAGCACCGTCTCCGCACCGGGGAGCGGCAGGCCGAAGCGCTTCAGGAGAACCCCGATGCACACTACGCCGATGGTGCGCGGGCTGCCCGCTTCCTTGGCCAGTTGCTGAATGGGAACGGGCAGCAGACGGCCGTCGGTTATGCCAAGCTCCGTGTTTGCCAGCAGTACGCCGTCGGGCTTGAGCCGCGCAAGATGTTCTTTCACCGTGCGTTCGTCATAGGCAATCAGCACGTCCAGCGCGTCGGTATGCGCGGTAACGGGCGCATCGCCGAAGCGGATTTGGGCGAAGTTGTGGCCGCCGCGGATGCGGGACATGAAATCGCGCATGGAAAACACGGAAAACCCGGAGCGCTGCAGGATCTTTTCCAGGATGCCGGCCATCGTTTCGATGCCGTCGCCGGCGGCGCCGCCAATGCAAATATTCATCAGGGAATTCCCCCCTCTCTTTCCTACAGTATACCCGAAAACGTCGCAGTAAAACAACGATTTGTTCAGACGCTCACGTATCCCGCGGCGGCCGCAGTTGCCGGTGGCTGCCGGATCCGCGGCGGCGGAGCGGCCTTCCCCATCCCGGAAGATACAAACGGCTGATCCATGCCGTTGCCTGCGGGAATAGGTGACGGTGTAGAAAACCCTGCCCGCGCGCAGAATTTCGGGATGAGGATCCTGCATTCTGTAAAAATTCCGGAGAAAACGCAAGGAGTGACGAAAGATTCGCTCGTTTTTGCATGACAGGCCGCCGGCGCGCGGTTATAATGAGACCAAGTTGCCATCACAGGGAAAGGATGAACCGGCATGGCGTTGATCGAAGTGAGCGGCCTGCAAAAAACGTTTACGTACACCAAAAAGGAGGAAGGGTTGAAATCCTCCTTCCAAAGCCTGTTTCACCGGGAAAAGCTGTACAAGGAAGCCGTGAAGGGAATCGATTTCACCCTGGAAAAGGGCGAGATGGTGGGGTTCCTGGGCCCCAACGGCGCGGGCAAAACGACGACGCTTAAAATGCTGTCCGGCATCCTGTTTCCGACGGGCGGCAAGGCGACGGTGATGGGATACGTGCCCTGGGAGCGGAAAAAGAACTTCAAAATGCGGTTTGCGATCGTCATGGGCCAGAAAAGCCAGCTCTGGTGGGATCTGCCCGCCATCGAATCCTTCGCGCTGAACCGGCACATTTACGAAATTGAAGAAGCGGCGTACCGCAAAACTCTGGGAGAACTGACGGAGATTTTAAACGTCGGAAGTCTGATGGGCGTACAGGTGCGGCGGCTGTCGCTGGGCGAGCGGATGAAAATGGAGCTGATCGCCTCGCTGCTGCACAAGCCGGAGGTCATCTTTCTGGATGAGCCGACCATCGGGCTTGACTTCATTTCCCAGCAGAGAATCAGGGACTTCCTGCGCGAGTACAACCGGGAGAAGCAGACCACGGTGCTTTTAACGAGCCACTCCATCGGCGACATCGAAACGCTTTGCAAGCGAACCATTATCATCGCGGACGGCTCGCTGGTTTACGACGGGGCGCTCAAGAAAATCAACGAGCTGTTTGGGCTGAAAAAACGGATTCAGATCACGTTTGAAACGGAAGCGGCCGCCCTGCAGGACCTGTCGCGCTTCGGTACGGTGTGCAG
>CAYRPW010000102.1:0-7238 GCA_964426145.1 uncultured Oscillospiraceae bacterium | reverse complement strand
GCGGCGCGCCAGCAGATATCGCGCCGCCGGATCTTCGACGGGCGGGAAAGCTCCCCGTACCGGTACATGAACCAACTGGAAACCATCGACCATATCGCCGAATGGGTACTGCGCAAATTGATATGCATCCACGACCAGCGTGTGGACGCCAAGCCGGGCGGCAGCCTGTATATCAACCACTTCCAAAGCTATGTGCAGGCGCATTGTATGGAAAAGCTGGAGCCTGAAGCCGTGGCTGCGTCGCTTGGCATCAGCTACTCGTATCTGCGCCGCCTGCTCAATGTGGAGATGGGTACGTCGTTTACGGCCTATCTGGCCGAGATACGCGTGCAAAACGCCAAGGAACTGCTGGTGCATACGGATTTGTCACAGTGGGAGATCGCCGGCCGGGTGGGGTTCGGGTCGGAGCAGACGTTCCACCGTGTGTTCAAATCGCTGGAGGGATTGGCTCCGGGCGAATTCCGAAAACAGATGCAGGGAAAACAATAACCGACCGACAACGAAGGAGGCACTCTGATGAACAACCGGGACTATCTGCTCCATTATTACCAAAACGCCTGCGCCCAGGCGGGAAAGGCGTCGTCGCATCCTTTTTCCTTCATGCACGACGTTTTTACGGATCTTGTGGCGCTGGAACTGCAGCGCGACGGCGTGGAGACCGCGCCCGTCACGTTCCAAAGCCTGGACCGTGTGCTCCAGTGGATCGACGACCGCAACGACTGCGGCGATTTCATGATTCCGGCGCTGGCGCGCATGCTGAGCGAACACCGCCACACCGGGCGGCTGCCCGAGGACGTGGCCCTGCGCATTGAAAACGCGCTGCTTAACTTTCATTACTGGATTGACGAACCCGGCGAAGTGCACGCCTGTTTTTTCACGGAGAACCACCAGATCCTGTTCCACAGCGCGGAATATCTGGTGGGCCGGCTGTTCCCGGACCGGGTGTTTACGTCCAACGGAAAAACCGGCGCGTGGCACAAGGAACACGCCACGGTCTTTGCCCGCCGCTGGCTTGACTGGCGCGCGCGGTTGGGCTTCAGCGAATGGCTTGCGCAGGGGTACTACATGGCCGATATCACGGGGCTTGCGGGGCTGATGCATTACGCCGACGAGGATGATATCCGCCTGCGCTGCAAAATGATCGTCGATATGCTGATGTTCGATATGGCCGTCAACGGTTTTTACGGCAACCTGCCCACCTCGCACGGCCGCGTGTATGCCGGCCCGCTGCTAAACCCCAAACAGGAGGAGTGCTCTTCCGTCATGGCGTACGCCTGGGGCGAAGGCAACCGCGAAGGCTCGCTGAGCAGCTGCACGGCGCTGCTTGCGATGTACGGGTATACCTGCCCCGCCGCCATCCGCGCCGTTGGGCAGAAAAAGCTGCCCGTGATGGTCAACAAAGAGCGCATGAGCGTCAACGTGTGCGACGCGAAGTACTACGGCGTCGATCCGGCGGAGTTTGACAACATCATGTTCTTCTGGGGCATGCAAACGTATTCCGACCGCCTGTGCATCGAAAACTCCACCAAGGTGTTCCCGGCCTGGAACTGGATGAACAACCGCATTTTCGCCTACCGCGAGCGGTATCAGCTGTGCGACGCGGCGGGCGTCCCCTGCGAGGATGCGCCGGATTACACCTCCATGACGCAGGTTGACATCTACACCCGGAAAACGCCGGATTATATCGTGAGCTGCGTGCAGGATTTCCGGCCCGGCCGCATGGGCTACCAGCAGCACCCCTGGTCGGCGTCGCTGGGCGGCGGCGCGCTGATTTTCACCAACAACCCCGCTTCCGGCGACTATATGGCGCGCCCCAACAAATGGGCGGGCAACCTCTGCCTTCCCAAGGTCATTGCACATGAAAACGTGCTCGTCTGCATCTACCGCATCCTTCCGGATTTTGTGGATTATCTGTGCAGCCACGCTTACTTCCCGCAGCATGAGTTTGACGAGGTGGTCGAAAAAGACGGCTGGGTGTTCGGCCGCCGGGGCAGCGGCTACGTTGCCATGCGTTCGCTGATCGCCGCCCGCTGGATTGCCAAGGACCCCGGCTTGTTCAAAACCCTCTACCACGACGGATGGGAAGCCGAGTTCGAGCGCGCCAAGCCTTACGAGTACATGGCGCAGGGCCATCAGAACGTCTGGGTGTTCGAGTTCGGTTCGCAGGCGGAAAACGGCGGCTTCGGGCAGTTTATGGCCGGGTTTGCCAACGCTTCGCTGGAAGGCGACAGCCTGCGCGGCGCATACCGTTCGCCTTCGCAGGGCCTGATGACCTTCGGCTGGAAACAGGATCTCACGGTGGACGGAAAACCCATCGCCGTGCATAACTATCCGCGGTACGACAATCCTTTCTGCCAAGCGGAGTTCAACACCCGCAGGCTGGAGATTCGCTGCGACGGCCATACGGCAATCCTCGATCACGAAACGCTGGAAAGAACCGATCAATGAAAGGATTCTGGCGATGAAGAAACTGCTGGCGCTGCTGCTGACGGCCGGGCTGCTTGCGGGGGGTTCGCCCCCGCAAGCAGCTGCCGACCAGCAGGATACACTGCTGGTGATGGTCTTTGACCGCGGCGATATGGACGCAAGCTATGGCACGGCTTCCAACAACCCCTGGACGGCCTATGTGCGGCAGGCGGTTGAGCGCGCGTACGGAATCAACGTCGAATATCTGGCCGTACCCCGCGGCTATGCCGACGAGCAGCTCAACGTAATGCTTGCGGCGGGTACCGCGCCGGATATCGTGTTCACCTATGATTACACGCTCTGGCAAAGCGCGTGCGCGCGGGGAGACGTGGCCGATTTGACCGACAGCATCCAAACCTTTGGCGAGCCCATCACGGAGTATTTTGGCACGGTGCTGCCCTACGGGCAGTATCAGGGGCTGCAGATGGGCATTCCCGCGCTGCGTTCGCAAGTCGACGTATCGTCCGGTTTCATCCGCAAGGACTGGCTGGACGCGCTGGGCATTTCCCTGGCCCGCAACCGGGACGGCAATTATGCCGTAACCACGGAACAGCTCTACGGCATCCTCAAGGCGTTCCAGCGCGCAAACCTGGGCGGCGTTGCGGAAGACGACGTTTGGGGCATGATGAGCTACGGCACAACCTACTGGCCGGTTTTGCTGATATTAGAAGCGTTTTACGATCAAACCGCGCTGACGGACGACATCCTGGCGGCGTATCCGTTCTTCCTGTATCCCGGCGCGAAGGAAGGGTATCGCTATTTGAACCGCCTGCTCAACGACGGGCTTCTCTACCCGGATTTCGGGCAGATCGCCGATGCGGATAAATCGCTGTACAGCGAGTATATTCTGGGCGGCAACGTGGGGTTCTGGACCAACGACGCCTGGTACGGCTTCGGCACGACGATGATGCTGGCAAAGCTGTTCGAACTTCACCCGGAGGCGGAGGTTGTGGCGGTGGATATCACCAACGCGGCCGGGGATCCCGCGTACAAGTACACCTACAACGGCATGGGGATGATGGTGTTTGTGCCCTCCTCCTGCGCCCATCCGGACTCGGCCGTGCAGTACCTGAGCTGGATGGCGGATCCGCGCAACTACGAAACCCTGATCTACGGCTTCGAGGGCGAACACTATACGCTTGTCAACGGCAGGCACATTCCCATCGATATCGCATATAATAATGCCACCCAGCTCGGGGCGGCGGATCTGGGCATCCTGTATAACGGGAGCGCCGATGCGGACGAGTATTTCCAGTCGCTTCTCCAGGAGCTGCCCGAAAACCAGCGCAACCTGCGCGTGCAGGCAAACCGCGTAGCGCTGTCCAATCCGTTTTCCATTTATCCCTTTACCGAGTTCATCAATGCGGAAGCGGAGTACAGCCAGATGCTCAACACCCTTGAAAAGGAACTGCGCCTGCGCTGCATTCTGTGCTCTGCCGACTCGTTTGACCAAGTTTGGGACTCGATGACCGCCCGCTATCTTGCCGAGGGCGGCCAAGAGGTGATCGACGCCAAACTGAAAGCCTATGCAAAAGCCCATCCCTGACGATCGTCAGCCGATGGAACAAGGAGTGACGCCCATGCCGGACTATTTCCCGCCCGAGCGAAGCGCCGCCTATGTGTGCGGTGAAACCCCGGAAACCATCCTGCCGCTGCTTTCCTCGCGCTATATCGGAGAGCATCCGCCCCTTCCCTTTGTGTGGAGAACGTTTGATGAAACGGGTATCGGCTGCGACCGGGCGGCGGCCTATCAGTTCGCGTTTGATTCGCGGTTTCCGTCCGCCGCGGCGGGAAGCCTGGTGCTTGCGATCGGCGAGCTGTGGTGCCCGCTGGCCAAGCCGTCGGCGTTTCTTGTGCGCTGCCGCGGGCCTGTGCGGATCTGGCTGAATGCCGAAGCCGTTTTTACGTCCGACGGCAACCAGGAGCGCAGCGGCGAACCCTGCCGGTTTTCCGTATCCCTCCGGGAGGGCGGCAACCGGTTTCTGATCGCCTGCGAATGCACCGACGCCGGGTTTGGCTGCAGTTTGGCCAATGCCATACCGCAGTGGGAACCCTGTAATTACGTGATGCCGTTCGCAAGCCGCGGCGGGGCCGCAGGCTTCGTGTTTACGGAACCGCTGACCCGGTTCCCGGCCTATGTGCAGCCGCTGTGGGGCGACGACGAAGCGGCAACCGGCCTTGCCTGGCTGCCTGCGCCGCAGGAGCGCGAAGTAACCCATGGGTATGACGGCGGCGTGACCTACGGCTGGACGGCGTTTACGCTGGATCGGCCGCAGCCCTGCCGCGTAACGCTGAGCGCGCCTGCGCGCGCGCTGTGGCTGGACGGCGAACCCTGCACCCAGGGTTTTTTGCCGCTGGGCGGGGGAACGCATCAGCTGGTGTATGCCGTGGATTCGGGCGCGGCGCTGCCTGTGCCCGTTGTGGAAACCGCGGATTCGCAGCCCGCAGCGCTTCACCCACCCGTACCCGTGCACGGCCGCTGCACCCCCTGGCTGCTGCTGGGGCCCATGGCGGCCGAGATGCCGGACCCCCGGCAGCTTACGCAGCTGCCCGGCGTGCTGATGGGGCCGCACGGCCCCTGCGTCTGGCGTACGGGGTACGAAAACACGGCCCTGCGCCCTTATGTGGAAAGCAAACTGTTCGGGCGGTGGACCTATCCGCTGGGGGTAACGCTGTACGGGCTTTTGACGTTCGGGCTGTCGATGGGCTATCCGGATGTGGTACACTACGTGCGCAGCCACCTGCGCCAGGTGACCGGGGCGCAGGCCTACGCCCTGTGGGACACGAACAGGTACGGGTTTGCCGGAATCAACCAGCAGCTCTGCTGGCTGGACGCGCTGGATGACTGCGGCTCGTTCGGGGCGTTCATGCTCACGTGCCTGCCGCCGCAGGAGATGGCGGAAGCGCGGGCGATTGCCGACACGATTGCCGATTATATGATGGAGCGCCAGCCCCGCCTTTCGGACGGCACGTTCGTCCGCCGGGACGATACCCTCTGGGCGGACGATTTATACATGAGCGTTCCCTTTTTATGCCGCTACGGCGTGCTGACGGGGGATGCGCGCTACCTGGACGAATGCGCGCGTCAGTATGCCGGGTTCCGCAGCCACCTGTACATGCCGGAAAAGCGCGTGATGGCGCATATGAAGTGCATGCGCAGGAACCGCAAAAACGGCATCCCCTGGAGCCGCGGCAACGGTTGGGTGCTGTTTTCCCTCAGCGAGCTGATGGAACGCCTGCCTGCGGATCACCCAAGCCGCGGCGAGCTTCTGCAGTTTTACGCGGAGTTTTCCCGGGGGGTTCTGGCGCTGCAGGATGAACAGGGCTTATGGCACCAGATTCTGGACGAACCCGATACGTACCGGGAAGCGTCCTCCACGGCGATGTTTCTGTGCGCGCTGGCGCGCGGCATACGGTGCGGGTATCTGCCCCGGGCGCTGCACAGGCAGGCGCGCGAAGCCGTGTACCAGGCCTGGAAAGGCCTCGCGCGCCATTGTATCGACCGCGACGGCAATCTCTACGGCGTGTGCCGCGGCTCCGGCTTTTCGTTCTCGCGGGCTTATTACCGCGGTTTGACCTGGAACTTCAACGATACGCACGGCATCGGCATCGTCATCCTTGCCGGCGTGGAAATGCTGCGGCTGCAGCGTTATGAGCGGGAGGAGGAACCGGTATGACGGAGCGCTTTGCAATCAGCGAAATGCTGCCTGGCATTTTCCATATCCGGGACTGTATGGGCGTTTTCTGCACGCTTGCCGTAGGAGACACGGATACGCTGTTGTGGGATACCGGATACGGTTTGTACGACCTTGCGGCGTTCGTCGCCCCCTATGTGCGCGGCCAGCTGCACGTGATCCTTTCCCACGCCCACCACGATCACGCCTGCGGGCATTCGTGGTTTCAAAACGTGCTGGTGCACAAAGACGATTATCCCCTCTGCCCGGAGTATACCGGCAAAGCCCGACGGCGGATGATTCTGCAAGGGGCGCGCGCCCGCGGCCTGGTGGACGGGGATTTCGACGAGAAGCGTTACCTGAACGCCGGCAGCGGCAAAATCCGGCCGCTCAAGGATTTCACCCTGGAACTCGGCGGGCTGACGGTACAGCTGCTGCCTGTGCCGGGGCATACGCCCGGCTCGCTGACCGCCTTCCTGCCGCAGCGCGGGCTGCTGCTCACCGCCGACAGCTGGAACCCCACCACCTGGGTGTTTTTCCCGGACAGCCTGCCGCTGCATGCGTATGCTAAAAACGTGCGCGCGCTTCGCGCGCTGCCGGCGGAGCATGTGCTCTGCTCGCATAACGGCGATCTCCATCCCGTCAAGCGGCTGCATCACTATATCGACGGCCTGAACGATGAAACCTTTGCCGGAGCCGTGCCCGACCCCATCCCTCCGTACGCGCATATCCGCACGTTCTCCTGCCATCCGGAGCCCGGCACGCTGCTGGTGTTCAACGGCGACAGGCGCGGCTAGGGAGCAATGCGCGCCGGAAAGGCGCGGCCGGCCGGCATACCGCTTGTAACCATTCGGGCAGGCAGCCGTCCCCGGAACAGAACGCGGAACGCTTGCCCGATATCCGCCGAACACGCTTCTTTATGGCTGCCTGGCCATCGCGCTGTAAAAACACACACAAAAGCCGCCCGTCCGGGCGGCTTTTGTGCTCTGTTTCTATACGCGTTTGAAAATTCCCGGCCCGCCGGGGTTTATGCCCAATACATCACGCCGGGATCTTCGAACATCAGCACGTCCTGCAGGAAGCGGATGGCCTTGCACA
>CAYRPW010000101.1:0-7311 GCA_964426145.1 uncultured Oscillospiraceae bacterium | reverse complement strand
TGCTCGGGCCTGACTGGACCCACACGCCCCAGACGTTCGGCATGGGAGTGCCCGGAGATCTGTGCGACTGGCTGCCCACGCAGTTTGATCCGCAAAACCTGCGGGTCATCCGCGAAAACGGCGATTATTTCGCGCCGTTCGAGTTCGATTTCATGGTCGCGCTGAATAAAAGCAATCCCGATACCCTGCGGCCGCATCTGCAGAAGTTTCCCAAGCCGGCTTTCAGCCACGACGGATACGCCTTTTCCATGCTGTGCCCCTGTTCGGAGTTCACCAAGAAGTTTCACCGCGAACGCGATGTGACGGTGTTCAAAGAGGCCGGCGCCGACGCCATGTATTACGATATTTCCGCCAATAACCTGATCAAGGTCTGCATGGACGAAAGCCACGGCCACCGCCCCGGCGGCGGCAAGGAGATTGCCGACGGGTACGCCGCCGTGTATCGGGACACTGCGGAGGCGCTGCAGAAGGAAGCCGGACGCCAGATTCCCCTGGGCACGGAGATGATGAACGAGCTGTACCTGCCCTGCCTGGACTTTTACCAGGCCAGGGCCTGGGGGCAGCCCTGCTCGACGCTGGAAACCTGGCCCTTCCGGGAACAGATGCGCAGCGGCCAGATGCGGATGATACCTTTGTTTGAGTATGTGTACCACGAATACGGCGCGGTGCGCATGGACGGCTGGGGCAAGCTGGTGCGGGAAATCGGCGATTTGTTCTATTACAACGCGGCCAAGGTCTATCTGTGGGGCGGGCTGTATGAAATCAACCACGAGTACAGCCCCATGGAGGAGCTGGACGGGCGCGAGACCAGCGGCGCGGAGCACTACTTCCGCTTTGATCCCCAGCATTGCGCCTATGCCCCGGACAGGGCCGCCTATATCGGGCAGTTTGCCAGGCTGCGGCTGACGGCCGGCAATCCCTACCTGGCGTACGGCCGGATGGCCGACCTGCCGGAACTGGAAATACCCTGTACCACGTATTCCTGGTATCACTACAACCACGACCAGAACGATCCGTCCTACAAAGCCGGGGGAACCTATGAGGCGCCGTCCGTCGTAGCGTCGGCCTTCGGGGACGGAAAGGGCGGCTACGCCCTGTTTCTGGCAAACGCGGATCAGCATTCCCATACGCTGTCCTTTACCGTGTCCCTGCAGACGCTGGGCCTGTCGCAGGAGGCCGCGGCCCTGCGCCTGCTCACCGGGTTTCACGGGGAGGGCGCGCCCACGACAACGGATTTAGGCATGCTTCGCCGTCAAGAGGAACGGGCCCTTTCTGTGGCGCTGGAACCTTACGGGCTGTACATGCTGGAAATCAAATAAAAAAGGAGGAACTTTTCGTATGAAACGTCTCGTCACATGGACTCTCGTGCTGGCCGTCGCGCTGTCTCTCGTATCCATGCCGGCCATCGCCGACACAGAGGGTAAAACGGAAGTGGTTCTTTGGAATCGCCTGTTTGAGGACTGGAACCAGGAATGGTGCAAGCAGATGGTGGAGGAGTTTAACGCCGATCCCAATCAGCAGTACTACGTCACGCAGGAATTTGTGGACGGTGCCGCCTGGGATGAAAAAATATCCGCCGCCCGTGCTGCCGGCACCATGCCCGACATGCTGCTGATGAACTACGGCGCGATCCCCTGGGGCGCGAGCCAGGGCCTCTACCTGCCCCTGGAAGACCTCATCGCGCAGGATGCGTGGGATGACCTGTACCCCAACGTGCTGGAAATGGTTTCGCAGGGCGAACACATCTACGCCTATCCGCAGCTGGTAGAGCCCGCGGTGGTCATGTACTACCGCAAGGACCTGCTGGAAGCCGCCGGGTTTACCGCGCCTCCGAAAACCTGGGCCGAATTTATCGAGGTTGCCAAAGCGCTGACCACCGACGATATGTACGGCGCAACGTTTAACTATGAATGGTCCATGTGGGGCTGGGAATTCACCGCCGCCGGCCACTGGCCCATTACCGACGACTGGTCCGCCGCCGACTGCCAGGATCAGGGCTATGTGGACCTGCTGACCTTCATGAAGGATCTCTATGACTCCCAGGCCGTTCCCGCGCAGCAGCTGGAAGCCTACAACGGCTCCGCCCGCCTGATCGGCGACGAAAGCGTCGCGATGACCTTCTCCGGCTCCTGGGGAATTGCGGACCTGATCAAGAACTATCCCGATATGGTGGATAAAATCGGCGTCGCGCCCGCGCCTACGCAGGACGGCAGCGCCTTCCATTCCACCGTGGGCGGCTGGACGTACGTGATCGACGCCAAAGCCGACCAGCCCGAAGGCGCGGCGGCCTACATCACCTGGCTGCTGGGTTCCGACCCGGCCCGTGCCGCCTCCTTTTTTGAGGCTGCCAACTTCTCCAAGTATTCGCCCCGCGCTTCCGTGGATGCGTACCTGACCGCCAATACCGCCGCCAAGGACGACGAGTGGATGCAGGTGATCTCCTCCCAGATTATCCCCAGCGCCATCAGCGAACCGCTGTATGCCTGGGACTTCAGCGCCAACCTGCTGACCGCCATGGGCGAAGTGATCGTCAACGGACAGACGCCTGAGGACGCCTTGCAGGTTGCCGCGGACGCCATCAACCAGTATATCCAGAACAACGATTACGCCAGCAAAAAGCCGTAAGCGGCGCTTCCGGGGGGAGGGGCAGTCCCTCCCCCCAACCCGGGCGGGGAATGCGAACGGCGGCTCGCCATGAACCAGGAGCGGTTTTCCGGCTTTGAAAAACCGCGGAAGGGATGAAATCCGAATGTCAAACAGAAAGGCGAGCGGGCTGTCAACCAGGCGCATGGATCACTGGACAGCCTATTGCATGGTTTTGCCCTCCATTGCTTTTTTGGCCGTATTTGTTCTGGCGCCGATGATTATGGCGTTCAGCCGAAGCTTTTACGACTGGCAATGGTACGCGGACAGCACATTCGTAGGGTTCAGCAATTTCGTGAACGTGCTGAGAAACCTGCTTTTCCACAAATCCATTCTCAATATCCTGCAATTCGTAATGGTCATCGTGCCCACCCAGCTTGTGATCACCTTTCTGTTTGCGCATGTCCTGCGCGGCATGAACGCGAAAATCGGCGCGTTCGCCAAAACGGCCATCTACGTCCCCACCGTCATCGCGGGCGTGGTCGCCTCGGTGATCTTCCTGTTCATCTTCAATTATCAGGGCGGCATTTTGAACTGGGTTGTCCGGCAGCTGGGCGGCGAGCGTATCCCCTTTCTCGCCCAGCCCGTATCGGCCATGGTCTCCGTATCGGCAGCGGTCGTTTGGATGGGCTTTGGCTACAACTCGCTGATCATGTATGCCGGGCTGCAGAACATACCCCAAAGCTACTATGAAGCCGCCGAGGTGGACGGGGCCGGAACGTGGACAAAACTTGTGAAAATCACGCTTCCCTCCATGCGCAACGTATTCATCCTCATTCTGATCAGCCTGATGACGGGCACGCTGCAGATGTTCGACCTGCCTTACCTGATGACGGGCGGCGGGCCGGTGAACAGCACGCTCACGCCGATGATCTATATCTACAACAACTTCAAAAGCCCGGAGTATACCATGGGCTATACGGTGGCAGCCGCCCTTTTGCTGATGGTGGTGATCGGCGCGCTCAACAGTATCGTGTTCACCCTGATCGGCTCGCAAAAAGCCCAGGATGAGTAGAAGGGGAGGGAAGAAAGCATGAGCACAGTCAACCGGAACAAAAAAATCATCGCGGGCGCGTTTACCCTGCTGGCGCTGCTGGTGACGGCAATTTCCCTCTTCCCGCTGCTGTGGATGATCGTTTCCGCCTTCAAACCGGCCAAAGAGGTTTTGAAGGCCAATCCGCTGCGCATTTTCCCCAGCGTATGGGATTTTACGAACGTCCAGAAGCTGTTTGAGGATACGAGCTATCCGTTCTTGCAGGCGATGAAATCCAGCACGTTCGTGGCGGTGACCGCGGCCCTGATTTCCGTGACCATCAACTCCATGGCGGCATACGCCTACGCAAGGCTGGAGTTTAAATTCAAGAAGCTTCTCTGGCGCGTCACGATCTTTACCATGTACATTCCGGGCATCACCATTCTGGTCACCTCGTTTGTGGTGGTCAGCAGCCTGGGGATGCTGGACTCGTATGCGGTGCTCATCCTGCCGGGGCTGGCCAGCGCCTACTCCATCTTCTTTTTCCGGCAGTTTTTCCTGAACATGCCGATGGCGACCGAGGAGGCCGCGCTGATCGACGGGGCCAGCAGGTTCCGTATTTTCGCCAGCATCTTCATCCCGAACGCCAAGTCTCCCTACGTCATCATCGGCACCGGTGCGTTTCTGGGGTACTGGAACAGCTTTCTGTGGCCGGCCATGACGGTGACCAGCAGCCAGTACATGCAGGTGATGCAGGTCATCCGCTCCTATAACAATATGTACGCGAACAACTACGGCGTGGTGCTTGCAGGCTCCGCCATCGCGGCGCTCCCGCCCATTCTCGTGTTTCTGCTGTTCCAGCGGCATATCGTCAAGGGCCTGATGATCTCGGGCATCAAGTAACGCGGCCTTTGCATTGCCGCCGCGCATTCCAAGTAAAGGACGGTATTTTCATGCGGAAATTATTCGCGGTGCTGTGGTGTGTCTGGGCCCTTCTGGGCGGCGGCGCGGCGCTCGCCCAGCCGCTGCCCCTGGGGGAGGACGAAGCCGTGGGAGATCTTCCCCAGAAGCAGTGGGAGCTGCATCCCCTGGGGAAGTCAACCGTCACGAAGGTTGCCCAGATCACGGGGGAGGACAGCGAAAACAAAACGCAGTCGCGCTTTGGCGTATGGGGCGTGGATCTGGGTTCCATGGCCGTCATCGGCGACACGACCTACATGTTCGGCGGCGATACCTTTGCCGATGAGAACTACGGCCACTGGCGCAGCAACGTATTATTCATCATCCGGGACGACGATCCTTCCGACGGCCTTACCATTACGGATGCCGTAGTGGACAAGCAGGGCGCCGCCAGGGAACTGCTGGGCAGCCTGAAGGTGGACAACACGGAAATGACCGTCATTCCCACCAACCTGTTCGCGGTGGGTGACACGCTGTACTGCATCTATATGTCCGTTTCGCACTGGGGTGATGCGGGGCGCTGGGAGTGCCGGTATTCCGGGCTGGCCAAATCGGAGGACCTGGGGCAGACGTGGACGAAGCTCAGCCACGTGCAGTGGCCCGGCAGCTCGAACTTCATCCAGACCGCCAACTGCCAGGTGGGCGACACGATGTACTTCTGGGGCATTCCCGCGGGCCGCGACGGCGGCGTGGCGCTGATGAAGGTTAACGCAGCGGAGATTGAGGAATACGGGAGCTATGCCTACTTCACGGGCCTGGACGAAAGCGGGGCGCCTGTGTGGGCCGCGGGGGAGGCCGGCGTTGACCAGGCGCAGACCGTGATCGAAGCGCCGGTCGGCGAGATTTCCGTGATTTACAATCCCTACTTGGGCAATTTCGTGATGACCTACCTCTCCGAAGAGACAGGCGGCATCGTGATGCGGGAAGGCGTCACGCCCTGGGGTCCCTGGGGCAAGCTCTACCCCCTGGCAAGCGCCGCGCAGTACCCCGCGCTCTACGGCGCCTATATGCACCCCCAATATATCCAGGACGGCGGCAAAACATTCTACTTTGCGATGAGCCAGTATTTCCCCATTTACAACATCATGTGGATGCGGGTGGATATGCCCTGATAACGCAGAGCGAAAATAACGGCGGAAGGTGATTACGATGCGAACGATGGACGAATTGACAATGCTGCGCGGGTTTGAAACCCGGTCGGTCTCTCCTGAAAACAGAACCGGGGAAAAAGGAATGGGCGGGAGGACGCCGCTTGAGGAAGGCACCGCCAAGCTCGCGGCCCGTGACCTTGGCACCGGCTGGAAGGTAAACCCGTACCTGCATATCGAGCCCGGCGAAACGCTGGAACTGGCCAATATCAAAGGCCCGGGCGCAGTGACCCATATCTGGCTGACCCCGACAGGCGTATGGCGCAACCAGATCCTCCGCTTCTACTGGGATCACAGCCCCGTGCCTTCCGTGGAATGCCCGCTGGGCGATTTCTTCGCCAGCGGCTGGGGCCGGTACGCGCCGCTCAATTCCATGGCCGTATGCGTCAATCCGGGCAGCGCGTTCAACTGTTACTGGTCCATGCCGTTTCGCAAAGCCTGCCGCATCACCCTGGAAAACCGCAACGACAGCCAGGTGACCGTGTATTATCAGATCACCTATATCCTTCGGCCGGTCCGGGAGGAGGAGGGGTACTTCCACGCCCAGTTCCGGCGCACCAATCCCCTGCCCTACAAGACCGATTACACCATTTTGGACAACGTCGCCGGTATGGGGCAGTACGTGGGCACCTACATGGCCTGGGGCAGCAACAACTGCGGCTGGTGGGGCGAAGGCGAGATCAAGTTCTTCCTGGACGGCGACAGGGAATACCCCACGATCTGCGGCACGGGCACGGAGGATTATTTCTGCGGTTCCTACGATTTCGAAAACCAGGAAACCCACGAATACGAGGAGTTTTCCACTGCCTACAGCGGCCTTCCGCAGGTGATCCGGCCGAACCGGCTGTACGACTCCCAGATACGGTTCGGCATGTACCGCTGGCACATCACCGATCCGATTTACTTTCAGAAAGATATCCGGGTGACCATGCAGGCGCTGGGCTGGCGCAGCGGGCGGCGGTATCTGCCCCTGCAGGACGATATCGCCTCCGTGGCGTTCTGGTACCAGAAAGAGCTTGGCACTGTGTTTCCCGCGCTTCCCGGCCGGGACGAGCTCGAGATCATCTAAAAGGCCTCGCACGGCCTTTACGGCTCCTGTGCAAACAGGCGGAGACTGCCGCGCAAAAAATTGCCGGCAGTCTCCGCCTGTTTGCTGTGCGATCACCGAGGCAACGCAACGGGGTGCTGCGACCTCATTTCGCGCTTCGGTCGCCGTGTGTTTCTTGCGGCAGGCCGTGGGGCAGTATCCGTTCCCTTTCCGGTTATGAAGCGGCATGGCGGGATCGTCTGCATACGTACCTGTTATAAGCGTAGCCATACGGTGATATCATTGCTGGGCATCTGGATTGGGAAAGGATCCAATGACTCGGTCATTGAATGAACATCTGCAGGTTCAGCCCGTTTTGCGTATCCGTGCCGGTTCGGCATGGGGCGGAGAGGATCCCGGCAAATGGCGGTAGGTTGCCCGCAGTGAAACCACTACAAAGCGAAAGGGTATGGAGGTCATGGCGAACCTAATCTGGCACCTCTACTGCCACTCGATGCAGAACAGATCGCTGTTGGTGCTCTGATATTGCTGTCAAGGGT
>CAYRPW010000100.1:0-7331 GCA_964426145.1 uncultured Oscillospiraceae bacterium | reverse complement strand
TGTCGATGGAGCTCATCACGGTGGTGTAATGGCGGCCGCCGAACGCGTCGCCGATCTTGGTCAGGCTCAGGCCCAGCATTTCGCGGGTTAAAAACATCGCGATCTGGCGGGGAACGGTGATCTCGTGGTTGCGGCGCGGGCTTTTCAAATCGTCCACGGTGATGCCGTAATAGGCGGCGACGGCCTCCTGCAGCGTATCGGCGGTGATGCGCGTGCTTTCGCTGCGGTTGAACAGGTCGCGCAGCGCTTCGGAGGCAAGCTGCATGTCGATGGGCCGCCGGGTCAGGGAGGCGTACGCCGTGAGCCGGGTCAGGGACCCTTCCAGTTCGCGCACGTTGGAGGCTACCTTCTCCGCGATCAGCGACAGGATGTCGTCGCCGATGTGAAGCTTGTCGTACTCGGCTTTTTTACGCAGGATGGCATAACGCGTTTCAAAATCCGGCCGCTGGATGTCCGCAAGCAGCCCGCCTTCAAAACGGCTGCACAGGCGCTGCTCCAGCTTGGCGATTTCCTTGGGCGGTTTGTCGCTGGTGACGACGATCTGCTTGCCCGCTTCGCGCAGGTGGTTAAAGGTATGGAAGAACTCTTCCTCCGTCGCCTGTTTGCCCGCGATGAACTGGATATCGTCCACCAGCAGAATGTCCACGGTGCGGAAGCGGTCGCGGAACTTCTGGTTTTCGTTGTTCTGCATGGCCTGGATGAGCTGGTTGGTGAAATCCTCGCTGGTGATGTACACGATCTTCAGTTCCGGGTACAGCTCGTGGGCGTAGTGGCCGATCGCGTGCATCAAGTGCGTTTTGCCAAGCCCCACGCCGCCGTAGATGAACAGCGGGTTGTACGCCTTGGCGGGCACCTCGGCCACGGCAAGCGAAACGGCGTGCGCAAAGCGGTTGCCGGACCCGACCACGAAGGTGTCGAATATGTATTTAGGGTTGAGCGCGCACGGATTGGCGCTGGAGAGCTTGGCCTGCAGCTCGGTTTTGCGGCGCTGCAGCTCGTCGTGATTGAGAATTTCCACCGAAACGTTTTGCCCGGAAGCCGACACCACCGCGGCCTGGATTTTATGCAGATACCGGTCCACGCCGAAATCGCGCATCAGCGCGTTCACACATTCGATCAGGAAGCAGTGATCAATGATCGCGTAAGGTTTGAGGGCGGATTTGATCCATGTCTCGTACGACACGGCGCTCATATCGTCCTTCAAGATCTTACAGGCTCTGCTCCAGATGTCTTCGGCGTTCAGCAATCGGTTCCATCCTTCCGGCGCGCATAGCGTTTATTCATGAAATAGTCAATAAATATGCACTATTCACATCATGGAACCGTGCACACTCACCGGGTCGTTGTTCTTTGCAGATGCTTTCCGCAAGCCACCGATTTTTCTACTCAATCATAGCAGAATTCCAAGACCTTGGCAAGAAGCAAGGCGCTGTCTCAATTTGGATAGTATGCACCGCTGCGGGGCTGCCGCTGCACAAGTGATGGTGCCTGCGGCCGTCACATGGGGCAAGGGGTTGATTGGGTGTAACGATCGTCGCGATTTTAAGAAAATTGTATGACTAATAATGTATAAATATGACGGGAATTTCATCTTAAAAAACTGTGAAGCGCAGCATTGCCGTCTGCCCTTATCATTGCGCCTCGCAAGGCGATGGAACGGGATGAATATATGAAGAGCGGAAAGGAAAACGTAACGGAATCGTCGAATGTTATCCTATCCGCAGAATACGCCGCAACAAACGACAAAGGAATGAAGAACATGCCGGTTCCCGTACAGCTCGACGAAGTCAACGACGCGCTCAGGCCCTGGCTTGGCGCATTGTTTTTGATGTCCACGCCCCTGTCGCAGGAGATCACCTATCAGATGGTGCAGTACTCCCCGGCGCGTGAAAACCTGGAACAGCTGCGGGAACGCCTGGAGCACCATATGCTGGTGACGATCAACCGGCTGACGCGCTCCAGCATGTGCATCATGGTGGAAAACTATCAAACCAAGCGCTTGTCGCTGCGGGATATCGAGGGCATGACGGACGACCTGATGGGCCTGGTGTTTGACCGCCTGCCGCCCATCGAGCCCAACTTCGACCGGCTCAACGAGTATTCCCTCCAGCACGAAAGCCTGGCGGCGCTGCGCGTTCTGTATCAAAAATACTCCGCCTTCTTTTCGGAAGAGGAGTATCGCTTTATGATCACCATGATGAAAAGCCTGTACCCCAGGGAACGCTACGGCGCCTGGCTGAAGGATTGACGGTTTATACGATCGGCGGTTTCAGCGTGTCGAACAGGCTCACCCAGGTATCGGAACTCACTACGCCGTCTACGAACAGGCGGTTATCCTCCTGGTAGGATATCACGGCCTGCTTGGTCTGCACGCCGTAGAAGCCGTCCACATAGCCGCTGTAGTACCCAAGATCCTGAAGCTTTTCCTGCAGATACTGCACCAGCAGCCCCTTGCTGCCAAAGGACAGGCGCTGGAATTCGGTCGTATCGGTATCAAGCGACGTGGAGATGGCGGTTTCGTAGAGCTCGTATAGCTTCGTCAGGGTATCTTCGCCCGGAATCCCGTCGACGGTCATGTTCATATCGGCCTGAAACCAGCATACGGCCACCAAAGTTTTGCGCCCGAACACGCCGTCGCGCTCCGTCGCACCCAAATAGCCAAGCGCCTGGAGCGCCCGCTGCATCTTCAGCACGCTGTCGTCCACCGATCCGTAGATGATGGTGTCATACGCAAGCGCCGGTGCCGCGGCGCCCATGCATATCACCAGACATACCAGAAAACACATAGTTCGGCAAGATCGATTGTGAACCAAATGGCACGCCTCCGATCTTCGAATGGGTACGTACGATGCCGGCGGGGAAATCGTGTGACGTCTGTTGGTTTGCGCAGGAGTCCATTCTGCATAATGGATTGGGGTTCAGGTGGGATCACTTTTCACCCGTTGTATAACACTACGCATATTATAGTAGGAAGACGGGTGTAATACAACTATATATAGAATATGTTAGAGATAGTTAAAATAATTCTCACATACTCTTAACGGATATGAAGAAAATGGCCTGAAAATCGTACAAGTTGTAACAAAATAGTAGAGATTAGCCTATATTGTATGGTTATCCGCGATTATGGTATAATTTCTACGAAATGGAGTGAGGCCATGGAACAGCTTACGGCAACTGTGCTGGATACCACGTTTCGCAACGACGAGAACGGGTATTCCGTGCTGCGCGTGCAGGCGGGCACAGCCGAGCATACGGTGGTAGGCGTGCTGCCGCAGCTTTCCGCGGGCGAAGCCGTTGCGTTTTCGGGCGACTGGACGGAACACCCCGTGTACGGCCGCCAGTTTCAGGCGAAGCGGTATGAAATCTCCCCGCCGGATTCTTTGCCTGCCATCGAGCGCTATCTGGGCTCGGGGCTGATCCGCGGCATCGGCCCGGCAACGGCGAAGCTGATCGTCGCAAAATTCGGGCTTTCCACCATCGCCGTGCTGGACGATACACCCCACCGCCTGACCGAGATCTCGGGCATCGGCCCCCGGAAGGCCGCGATGATTCTGGAAAGCTACACCGCGCAGGTGGGCCTGCGGCGCGTGATGATCTTTTTGCAGGGCTACGGCATCTCTGCCAATCTCTCCACGAAAATCGCGAAACGTTACGGCGCGGACACCATTGCCATGATCCGCGAAAACCCGTACCGCCTGGTGATGGATATCGACGGCGTGGGCTTTATCACTGCCGACCGCATTGCCCTGAGCATGGGCGTGGACCCGCAGAGCGAGTTTCGGCTGCGCTCTGCGCTGTACCATCTGCTCACGGAGGCCGCAAGCCAGTACGGGCACACGTTCTTGCCCCGGGCTATGCTTTCGCAGCAGGCGTGCGGGCTGCTCAATGTCGGGGAAGATCAGGTGCAAAACCAGATCACCCAGGCGCTTTTGCAGCGGCTGATCCTGCTGACCGAGGTTTCCGGGCAGGAGGATGAGTGCGTGTGCCTGCCCTATTATTTCCATGCCGAGCAGGAGATCGCGCTGCGGCTGAAAATCTTGATGGAATCGCGGCCTTACAAGAAGGTGGACGATTTTCCCCGCCGCATCGCGGCGCTGGAGGAGGAGCTTTCCCTCCGTCTGAGCGACCTGCAGCGCAAAGCCGTGCGCGGCGCGGTGGAAGAGGGCGTGCTCATCATCACCGGCGGGCCCGGCACGGGCAAAACCACCATCATCCGCTGCATTCTGCGCCTTTTGCAGGAGGACAACGAGATCCTCCTGTGCGCGCCAACGGGCCGCGCCGCCAAGCGGATGACCGAGGCGACGGGCGCGGAGGCGAAGACCATCCACCGGATGCTGGAATACAACGGCGAGGGCGGCGTATTTCTGCGCCGGGAAGACAATCCCCTGGAGGCCGATTGCCTGATCGTGGACGAAATGAGCATGGTGGACGTCACCCTGATGCGCGCCCTGATGCAGGCCACGCTGCCCGGCACGCGGCTGATTCTGGTCGGCGATGCCGATCAGCTGCCCAGCGTCGGCGCGGGAAACGTGCTGCGGGACCTCCTGGCAAGCGACATGCTGCCCACCGTGCGCCTGACGGAAATCTTCCGCCAGGCCCAGCAGAGCATGATCGTGCTCAACTCCCACCGCATCAACGAGGGCAGCATGCCGCTGCTCAACGCCAAAGGGTCGGATTTCTTCTTTGAACGCCGCAGCGGGCAGGCGGAGGCCGCCAAGGCCATCGGCGAGCTGGTCAACGAACGCCTGCCAGCGTTCCTGAAGCTGCCCAGGGACAACCGCCGCCGCCGGATTGCCGCCGCCATGCAGGTGTTAACCCCCACCAAGAAGGGCGAATGCGGCAGCTACGCGCTCAACCGCATGCTGCAAAACCTTTTAAACCCCGTCCGGCGCGATCTGCCCCGGCTCACCCACGGCGATACGGAATTCCGCCAGGGCGATAAGGTGATCCAGACCAAGAATAACTACCAGATCACCTTCCTGCGCGATACGGCGGACGGGCAGGAGGAGGGCACGGGCGTGTTCAACGGCGACGTGGGCTACGTCGAAAGCGTGGACGCGGCGGAACACCAGATGTCCGTCTGCTTTGACGAGGAGCGCCACGTGATCTACCAAAAGGAGCAGCTGGACCTTTTGGAGCTTGCCTATTGCCTGACCGTGCACAAAAGCCAGGGAAGCGAATTCCCCGTGGTGGTGATGCCGGTGGTCGGCGGCCCGCCGATGCTGATGGCGCGCAACCTTCTGTACACGGCGCTCACCCGCGCGCGGGAACTGGTGGTGCTGGTGGGCCAGGAAGAAGTGATCGCCCAGATGGTACGCAACAACCGCGTAGTGCGGCGTTTTACCACCCTGCAGGCGCGGCTTGAGGCGCTGCTGCCGTGAGCGGCGCCCTGCGCAGGCTGCTGTTTCCCCAGCGGCTGTGCTGCCACGGCTGCGGGCAGCTTCTTTTGCAGGGCGAAGGGCTGCTGTGCGAAGCCTGCGCGCAGGCGCTTGCC
Source organism: uncultured Oscillospiraceae bacterium (assembly GCA_964426145.1). Lineage (GTDB taxonomy): Bacteria > Bacillota > Clostridia > Christensenellales > Aristaeellaceae > CAXXOK01. The sequence goes on along the minus strand of CAYRPW010000100.1, from coordinate 1,834 downwards.
CGCTGCAGCATGCTGCGCCGGGAAGAAACGCTGTATTTCAAGGCGGATCAGCTGCTTACGGCGGCGGCGTTCCGCTATGAGGGCAAGGCCGCGGAGCTGATCAACAGCCTGAAATACGGGGCCGACCGGGCCGCGGCGGACACGCTTGCCGCCGGTATGGCGCGGCGGTATGCCCTGATGCCGCAGCTCCACGCTACGCAGGTGTGCGTGGCGGTGCCTTCCTACCCCCGGCAGGCGCGGCGGCGGGGCTACGCGCAGGCGCAGGTGCTGTGCGACGCGTTTACCGCGCTCACCGGCCTTCCGGCGGCTTTGGATACGCTCACCCGCGTGCGGTACGCGAAGTCCCAGGTCGGCATGAACCGGGAGGAGCGCAAACGGCAGATCATCGGCGCGTTCGCCGTCAATGCGGAAAATGCCCGGCCCGTGCGGGATCAGTGCGTGCTGCTGATCGACGACGTGCTCACCACCGGCGCAACGGCGTGCGAATGCGCGCGGGTGCTGTACGCGGCCGGCGCGCGGCGCGTGCTGGCCTTAACGGCCTGCGCCGTCCGGTGAGCCCGCTTCTGGCAGGAACAGGAAACGGCCCGCCGCGGGGCAAAGGATACAACCGCGGCGGAAATTTGCGGAAAGCCTTGCAATGGAAGCACTCGGGGTGTATACTATATCCGTAGAAAAGGAGGCGAAATGCATGAAAACAGTCACCATCAAATTGAGTCTGGCTGAAAATGTCAAGTCATTCGTCAACATCATCAACCGGTATCCCTACGACGTCGATCTTCGCGCAGGCCGCCATGTGGTGGACGCCAAGTCCATTCTGGGTATCTTCAGCCTGGATCTTTCCAAGCCGATCACCATGGAAGTCTACGCCGAATCGTGCGACGATCTTCTGGCCGACATCAAGCCTTTCGTGGCCTGATGCGTTGCCCTCACGGGCAAATCCATAGCGTAACGAGGCCCTTTGCGGGTCGTGTACGGGGCAAAGCTCAGCTTTGCCCCTCTTTTCTAATGGGGGCATCCCGATGACGATGAAACCCGCGCCCAGAAACATATCCGAAACCGAATACATGCTGCGGCTGCTGCGCTGCGTGGATGTGCTGGACTGCGCAACGGAGCTCTCGCTTTGGACGTTCGCCGCGGAACTGGAGCTGATGGATTACGTCACGATGCGCCTCTGCCTGCACAATCTCCTGGAGGCCGGGCAGGTGCAGTACGGCGTGGGAGTGCTCAAGCATCATCTCTACCTCACGGAGAAGGGCCGCCAGGCCCTGCAGCTGTTCGGGGACCGGCTGCCTGCGGAGATTGCCGGAAAGATCGGCGGCGCGGCCGGCAAATTCCGCGAGCGCATCTCGTTAAGCCAGCAGGTGCGGGCCGCGTACGAAAGCGCGGTTCATAACGATTACAAGCTGACCCTCTCCGTGGCGGAGGGCGATTTAACCATGCTTTTGATCCGCATGGAAACCAAAAGCCGCCGCCTGGCGGGCCGCGCCATCCGGCAGTTTGAGGCGCAGGCCGCCAAGGTGACGCTGTACCTGTACCAACTGGCGCAAAACGCGCAGGGCGCGCAGCGCGGCGCCGCACCGGCGGGTGAAATCGTCCGCCAGGGCGCAGGGGAATTTACGGCACGCCATACGCTCGCGGGCAGGCGCGCGACGCTGACCGTAACGCTTACGCTGCCAACGCAGGAAGCCGCCCAGGCGTATCTGGCGCAGTTTGCGGACGCGGCAACGGCTGCGGATACGGCGGAGAAGCTTGTAAAGCTGATCTGCGCCAGCCGCTTCTAGCGGCGGGTACCCCGGTGAAGCAATAAAACTGCCAGTCCCCGCGCGGGGCGGCA
>CAYRPW010000099.1:5191-7443 GCA_964426145.1 uncultured Oscillospiraceae bacterium | reverse complement strand
GCGGCAAGGAATCCCCGCACTCCCACCGTATCGCCGCGAATGCTAAGACCAGGCAAAATCAAAACGGCGGGTTCATCATGAACCCGCCGTTTTGATTGTTGTAACCTATTTGGCGAAGTCGGTCGCGCGCGTTTCGCGAATAACATTCACCCGGATCTGGCCGGGGTATTCCATTTCCTTTTCGATGCGGCGGGCGATGTCCTTGGCCATCACGCGGGTGCCGTCGTCGGTCACGTCCTCGGGTTTGACCATGATGCGCACTTCGCGGCCGGACTGCACGGCGTAGCATTTTTCCACGCCGGGGAATTCGTTGGCGATGGCTTCCAGCTTTTCGAGCCGTTTGATATAGTTTTCCAGGCTCTCGCGGCGCGCGCCGGGGCGGGCGGCGGAGATGGCATCGGCAGCCTGCACCAGCACGGCCTCGATGGTCTGGGGTTCCACGTCGTTATGGTGGGCAAGGATGGCGTGTATCACATCCGGGCCTTCGCCGTACTTGCGGGCAAGTTCGCCGCCCAGGGATACGTGCGTGCCCTCGGCCTCGTGGTCCACGGCTTTGCCGATGTCGTGCAGCAGGCCCGCGCGCTTGGCAAGCGCCACGTCCGCGCCCAGTTCCGCCGCCATGATGCCCGCCAGATGGCTGACTTCGATGGAGTGTTTCAAAACGTTCTGGCCGTAGCTGGTGCGGTATTTAAGCCGCCCCAGAAGCTTGACAAGCTCGTGATGAATGGAGTGCTGGTTGGTTTCGAACACGGCCTGGTCGCCGGCTTCGCGGATCTGGTTGTCCACTTCGCGCTTGGCTTTTTCCACCACTTCCTCGATGCGGGCGGGGTGGATACGGCCGTCCTGGATGAGTTTTTCCAGCGCGATGCGGGCGATCTCGCGGCGGACGGGGTCAAACGCGCTCACGATCACGGCCTCGGGGGTGTCGTCGATAATCAGATCCACGCCCGTTGCGGTTTCCAGCGCGCGGATGTTGCGGCCTTCGCGGCCGATGATGCGGCCCTTCATATCGTCGTTGGGGAGCACGATCACGGATACGGTGGTTTCCGCCACATGGTCGGACGCGCAGCGCTGAATGGCGAGGGTGACGATGTTGCGCGCCTTCTTTTCGCCCTCTTCGCGGGCCTTGGCTTCAATTTCGCGCACGGTGGCGGCGGCTTCGTGGTAGGCGTCTTTCTGAATGCGGCTGACGAGCGTCTGGCGGGCTTCGTCCTGCGTCATGCCCGCGATGCGCTCCAGTTCGTTATTTTGCTTCCTCTGGCCGTCCTCCAGCTCTTTTTCTTCCTGCTGCAGGGTTACGAGGCGCTGTTCCAGCTGGACTTCACGGGTTTCCAGAATGGTGGATTTCTTATCCAGTTGTTCCTCGCGCTGCAAAATGCGGCGCTCCGAACGCTGCACTTCCGAACGCCGGTCGCGGCACTCGCGGTCGAGTTCGGTTTTGAGGCGCAGCACCTCCTCCTTGGCTTCGAGGATGGTTTCCTTTTTCTTTTCGTCCGCCTTGCGCATGGCTTCGTCCAACAGGTTCTTTGCGTAGGCTTCCGTCCGGCCGATGCGCTTTTCGGCCGCGGACTTGCGGTAGGCATAGCCGCCCGCGATACCGATGAGCAAAGTGGCAACGGCGATCAGTATGCTGATCCATGGGTTCAATGTCGTCGATCTCCTTTCGGTTCGAAATTTTCTCTTACGGTGTCTCACATCATGTTTAAGGGCTTCGGATAACCCGAAAAACCCCACGGGAAAACCCCGTGCGGCGGCTGTTCAGATTTTTTTGATTGGCAAAATGCCTACAGCTGAATTCCCTACGGCGGTATGCGGCCGCGGGGGTTCCCCGCGCCGTGGCGCCGTTGCTAGAACATATTCATCAGACAGCCGGAGGCCGTCTGCCGTAAACCCGCCGCAGCATGCCGTTTCGGCGGGAGAAGCCAATCCCGAAAATCTATTGCATAAACAGCCGGAATCACGCTAACAATTCCTTCTGCCGACCTTTGTATTGTATACAAGATCGGCCGTTCTGTCAAGCGCCGGGACCCGCGCGGCGGGGTGCGGCGAAGGCAGGCAGGGCTTCATTTTGGGAACGGGCAGCCGATAAACGGCAAAAAGAAAACGGCGGTTTCGTAAATTTTTCGCTGGGCGGCGCTCCGCCGCGCCAGGCCCGCCGCTTACCGGGAGGGCGAACTGCCCTTACGGTTTGCGTACCGCAGCCATACCGGTACGGCGAACAGCACCCCAAGGCCGACGTACACCACCATCGT
>CAYRPW010000099.1:0-5181 GCA_964426145.1 uncultured Oscillospiraceae bacterium | reverse complement strand
CCACGCCCATCTGCACCGTGGCAATGCCCATCACGCTTTCCTTGAGGCCCAGGTTCCCCGGCACGACGGCGATCACGGAGGCGAGCCAAACGAGGCTGGAATACAGCAGCGCTTCGTACAGGTTCACAGGGTGCCCCGCCGCCTGGAAACATAAAAGGATCATCAAAAGCCGCACAATGTTGCTTGCCGTCATGCACAAAAGCAGCTGCCAGATCAGCGTTTTGCTTCGCAGCAGCGCGTTGAAGCCCTCGATCACGTCGCGCACGAGCGCCCATTTTTCCACGCGGCGGCGCAGGCGGCTTTCCGACGCCAGCGAAACGAAGATAATCGCCGCAATGCCAAGCGCCCCCAAAGCCGCCACACCCCAGATGAGCGGCGGCCATTTGCCGTCGATCAAACCTACGCACAGCATGGCCGCGATGATCTGCAGCAGCGAAAACGAAACCCCGAACACCATGTTCCCCGCCGCCACCGACACGCTTTTGGTATACGCAAGGCCGCTCACGCGCTTGTAGTAGCCCGCGGCCAGCGCAAGCTCCCCGCGCAGCGGCACCACGAAGGCGATGGCGTTGGACACGATGGTCACGCCCATCCAGTCCACAACCGTAAGCTTTAACCCATAGGTGCGCAGGATAGCCAGGTGGTACAGGCTGTTGATCACCGCGCTGACCACGCCAAGCCCAAGCAGAACCAGCACCGTTTCGGTGCTGAGCGTCAACAGCCCCGAGATCTCCGCCCAGTGCGTCGCCACATACCAGCAAAGCAGCCCCGCCAGCGTGAAAAACAGCGCCGCGGAGATCCACGTTTTCCAATCCCGTTTCTTTTTCATGCGTTTCCTTTGCCGCTTTCGTATGCTTTGCCGCCGCGCGGATGAGTTCATCATAGCCGAGCGGGCACGCCCTGTCAATCTGCGCGGCACATGCGCGGAATACGGCGCGAAGGCGTGTATTTTAGGGGCTTGTGTGCTATACTGTATAAAGTACGCTGGAAAGGGAGTTGGCGCGATGGTTTCCGTCGTATTGCGGTTTGCGGTCACCGTTGCGGCCATACCGCTGTGCGCGACCTACTACCCCGGCGTACACATGCAGGATCTCCAGGCCGCGCTGCTCGCAGGCGCCGTGCTTGGGGTTTTCTATGCGTTGATCCGCCCCGTGGCAAGGCTGCTGTTAAAGATCCTCAACTGGATCACCCTGGGGCTGATTTACGTGCTGATCGACACCTGGCTGGTGTGGACGGCCGCCACCATGTACCCCGAAGCGGTGTCGGTGGACAGTTTCTGGTGGGCGGTCGCGATTGCGATTTCGGTGAACGTTGCGCGTATGGTGATCGACGTTATCACGCGCAGCGCGAAGAAATAAGGAGAATTTGATGCATATACTATTGGTCAACGACGACGGTATTCAGGCCCCGGGCATCCGGGCGCTGAGCGACGCCTGCGTCGCGCGCGGGCACCGGGTAACCGTGTGCGCGCCCCATACGGAACGCAGCGCTTCCAGCCACAGAATTACTTTGGCGGAACCGATCTACGCCCGGGAAACGGACTACGGCCACGCGCTGGTGCGGGCGTGGTCCATTTCCGGCACCCCGGCGGACTGTGTGCGCATCGGCCTGTACGAGCTGATTGACAGCCCGGCGGACGTGGTGATTTCCGGCGTCAACAACGGGCACAACGCGGGGATGGCCGTACATTATTCCGGCACCGTGGCCGCCGCGCGCGAAGCCGCCCTAAACCACGTGCCGGCCATCGCGGTGAGCATGGCGTACGAGGGTACGGACACGATGCGCGCCTATGCGGCCAGACTTGCCGTGCGCGCCGCCGAAGCTTACGTACAAACCGCCGTTCACCCGCAGACGGTTTTGAACATCAACACCCCCGCCCGCGAGCCGGGCGATACCCTGCCGCCCGTGATGGCCCCGCTTTCCACCGCCGGGTATCAGGACCGGTACATCCGCCGCGAGGCGCCGCGCGCGGGCACGTATTTCTGGCTGTCCAACGGCAGCGAGATCGAGCCCTCGCCCGCCGGTTCCGACGTGGCGCTGCTGGAGGCCGGGCACGTAACCTATTCCGTGATCGGCAACCCCTGCGGGTTTGATACGCTGGGAGCGGATTTCCTGGCGCAGCTGGCCGCCCAAACCCCCCATGCGTAAACGGGTGGCGGTCATCGGCGGCGGAGCCGCGGGGCTGATGGCTGCGCTGACCGCGGCGGAACAGGGCTGCGAGGTTCTTTTGCTGGAGCGAAACGAGAAGCTCGGCAAGAAGCTTTACCTGACGGGCAAGGGCCGCTGCAACGTGACCAACCTGTGCGAGCCCGACCCGTTTATGCAAAGCGTGGTGCGCAACCCGCGGTTTTTATTCGCGGCGCTGAAAGCCTTTCCGCCGCAGCGGCTGATTGCAATGCTGGAAAGCATGGGCTGCCCCACGCAAACGGAGCGCGGCAGCCGCGTGTTTCCCTTGAGCGGGAAGGCAAGCGACGTTACCCGCGCGTTTACCGGCCGCTTGCAGGCGCAAAACGTTACGGTACGGCTGAACGCGCGCGTGCGGGCGCTGGAATTGGGAAACGGAGCGGTGCGCGGCGTAGCGCTGGAAGGCGGCGAACGGCTGCGCGCCGACGCCGTGATCGTGTGCACGGGCGGGCTGAGTTACCCCTCCACCGGATCGACCGGCGACGGTTACGCGCTGCTGTCCGCCTGCGGGCATACGATCATTCCGCCCAAGCCCGCGCTGTGCGGCCTGATCTGCGAGGAACGCTGGGTGCGGGATTTGCAGGGCCTGTCGCTAAAAAACGTGCGGCTGACCGTGACCGACGGGAAGAAAACGCCGCAAAACGAGATCGGCGAGATGCTGTTCACGCACAGGGGCATTTCCGGCCCGCTAGTGCTTACGGCCTCCAGCCTGATCGCCGGGCGCAAAGGCTGCCAATTAACGCTTGACCTGAAACCGGGGATGAGCGCGGAGCAGCTGGAACAGCGCCTCCTGCGTGAAACCGCCGCCGCCGGGAAAAAGCAGATGGCGACGATTTTGAAAGGGCTGTTCCCCGCAGCGCTTGCCGCGGTGATGGCGAAGCTTTCCGATGTACCCGGGGAACTGCCCGCCTGCGAACTGACCAAAGCCGCGCGGCAGCGGCTTGCGGCGCTTACCAAAGCGCTGCCCCTGCCGGTTACGGGCGCGGAGCCCATCGAGGCCGCGGTGATTACCGCGGGCGGCGCGGACGTGAAGGAATTTAACCCCTCCACCCTGGAATCCAAGCTTGTGCACGGTCTGTACGCCGCGGGCGAGGTGCTGGACGTGGACGCGCTGACCGGCGGCTTTAACCTGCACATCGCCTTTGCCACCGGCTACGCGGCGGCGTGCGGAGCTGCAAGCAATGAGGAATTAGGAATTAGGAATGGCGGTGCGGTTGCTTATGCAACCGTTTGTCCAAATGGGAACAGCCCATCCTCTTCATTCTAAGATTGCGGGAGCAATCTTTCCACCATTCCTAATTCCTCATTCCTCATTCCTAATTCTTCCACGTATCTCCCCACTAACGCTTCCTCAGAACCTTGCGCAATCAATCACCCTGGTGTATCTAAGAACTTGATTGGGGTTGTGCTATGCATTACATCGTCATGGACCTGGAGTGGAACCAGCCCGTCAGTTTCCATTCCTCGGCTTACAAGGAAATTGGCGAGCAGCTGTTGTTCGAAATTATCCAGATCGGCGCCGTGAAACTGGACATGCGCTTTACGGTCGTCGGCGAGATCAATTTAATGATCGCCCCGACTTACTATAAACGCCTGCACCCCTACGTGCGCCGCATGACCCACCTGAACCCGGAAGATTTGGACAGCGCCCCCGCCTTTGCCGAGGCTATGGAAAGCTTCCGGCAATTCTGCGGCGAAGAAGCTGCACTGCTCACCTGGGGTGCGGACGACGTGAGCGTTCTGCAGCAGAACGTGGACTGTTTCGCCGTTGAAGGCGAACTTCCGAAAACCTACAACATCCAGCGTTATTTCGCCGAAGTGTACAAGCTGGGCAACAGCCAGAAGGCCCTGAAAAGCGCCATGGAACAGCTGGGCATCGAGGAGGAGCCGGAGCGTACCTTCCACCATGCGCTGCACGACGCCTATTACACCGCGAGGGTGCTGCAAAAGCTGCCGGAACCCGAGCAGGTAATCCGCTTTGAGCAGCAGGCGCGCAAACTGAGCCACACGGCAAGCCGCCGCAATTTCCGCATCACGCACACGGTGCCCACCGTTGCCGCCGGCCTGCAGCACAAGGACGTTTTGCAGCCCGTATGCCCCGCCTGCAACCAGCCCGCAGTGCTGATCACCGAGCTGGTTCCCCAGGCGCCGGGCCGCTATATGGCGCTGTGCAAATGCAAAAAGCACGGCCACCTGCTGATGAAGATCCGCTTTACGCAGCTAAACCCCGCGCAGAAGGGGATGAACCTTTCCGTAACCCCCGCAAACCGCCAGACGCGCGCCTACGCGCATACCAAGGTGCTGCAGTACCAGTACCGGCGCAAGAACGGCTTTGCCTTCCCCGATCCCGAGGATCTGAGCCAGACTTCCTGCAACATGCCTTTCGACGACAACTGAAGGGGAGTGTCGGGATGAACGCCGCGCAGCAAACCCTTACGATCACCGTGGCCGGCAAAACGGAGACGTTTGCGCAAGGCACAACGCCGCTTGCGGCCATCCGCCGCCTGGCCCCGCAGCTTACGCCCTGCGCGCTGGCCGTGATGCGCGGCAGCGAAAGCCTGCCGCTGAATATGCCGCTGCAGGAAGACTGCACCCTGAAAGTGCTCACCTACCGAAACGAGGAAGGCCGCCGCGTATATGAGCGCTCGCTTCGTTTCCTGCTGCTTTTGGCCATGCGGCGGCTGTACCCGGAAAAGCGGGTGCGGATCCTGAACTCCGTCGGTTACGGCGTGTATCTGCGCGTGATCGGCGAGGAGCTGGACCATACCATGGTGCGGGCGCTGGAAGCGGAAATGCAAAAGATCGTGCGGGAAGATATCCCCTTCGTGCGCGAAGTGTGGACGACCAAACAGGCCATCGAGCATTTCCGCGATTACCCGGACAAGGCGGCGATCCTTGCCTACCGCCCGTCGGATACCATTCCCATGTACAGGCTTTCCGATTTGTACGAGTACTTTTACGGCATCATGGTGCCGTCCACCAACTACATCAAGGTGT
>CAYRPW010000098.1:780-7448 GCA_964426145.1 uncultured Oscillospiraceae bacterium | reverse complement strand
GGCAGTCCAGCCGTGCTCGGGATGGCCGGGGGTCTTGGAGCCCCATTGCCGGAACTGCTTAAGCTCGTCCATCGGCAGGCCGTAGCCGAACAGGTGCAAAAGCGAATACAAAAGTGCGCTGGCATGCCCGGACGACAGCACAAAGCGGTCGCGGTTCATCCACGCGGGGTTTGAGGGATTATGGTTCATCACATCCGCCCACAGCGTGTAGGCCATCGGCGCCATCCCCATAGGCGCGCCGGGGTGCCCGCTGTTGGCTTTCTGCACGATGTCGGCGGAAAGGACGCGGATGGTGTTGACCGTTTTCTCCTGAATGTTCATGCTCGCAATGCCTCCTCGAATTACTGGTTCCATAATACCACGCGGGGCCTGCGGTTTACGCCGCAAAACTGATGGCTGCACCAACCCTTACGATACCCTATTTGCGCCGCTTTCGCAAGATTGAACCGGTGATTTTTTGCGCAAATAACACGCAGAAATAAGCAGGGGGCAACCGGTGCAGCGCCCGGCGCAAAGCAGTACACATAAAAAACAACGCCCCGGCGCGCCGGGCTTACGGCGCGGCGCATGCCCCGTACGCCTGCAAATGCCCCCGGCAAAAGCGTTTCACCGCCGCGGATGCCCCCGGGGCGGGCAGCCGCGCGGATGCCGGAAACTGGAAAATTCCGGGGATGACAAACGCGCGGACATGTGCTATAGTAAGCACCAACGATGAGGTTTGTCCGGACATTCCGGCGCACCTCGTTTTTTTATGGGCTGAGATAAGCGCGGCAAGCGGAAGGGTGACAGGCGATGGTAATCGGCAATTGCAGGATACGGGGCCGGGAGGGCATCTGGGACGTGGGTTGCGAAGACGGCCTTTTTCAAACCATACGCAAACACGAAGGAAACGTGCCCGCAGGCGCGTACGACGCGAAGGGCCGCCTGCTGATGCCGCCGTTCGTGGAACCCCACATTCATCTCGACTGCGTGCTGACGGCGGGTATCCCCCACTACAACATGTCCGGCACGCTGTTCGAGGGCATCTCCACCTGGCAGGAGTACAAAACCACGCAGCCGCTTCATATTCCCGATATCAAGGCGCGGGCGCGCACCGCCCTGCGCTCGATGGCCGAGTTCGGCGTGCAGTTCGTGCGCACGCACGTGGACGTAACCGAAACCTCGTTCCAGAGCGTGAAAGCGCTGCTGGAGCTCAGAGACGAGCTCAAGGGCACGATGGAGCTGCAGCTGGTTGCGTTTCCGCAAAACGGCATTTTATCCCAAAAAGGCGGCAAAGCGCTGATGGAGCGCGCCATGGAGATGGGCGTGGACTGCGTGGGCGGCATTCCGCATTACGAGTTCTGCCGCGAGTACGGCGTGGAATCGCTGCGGTATATTTTCGACCTGGCCCAGCGCTACGACGCGATGGTGGACGTGCACTGCGACGAAATGGACGACGAGCAATCCCGCTATCTGGAAGTGCTGGCGACCGAAGCCTGGGAGCGCGGCTGGGGCGCGCGCACCGTGGCGGCCCACACCTGCGCCATGGGTTCGTATAACGACGCGTACTGCACGAAGCTGTTCCGGGTGCTCAAAGAATCCGGCATCAACTTCAACTCCTGCCCCACCGAAAGCCTGCACCTGCAGGGCCGCGCCGACCGCTACCCCAAGCGCCGCGGCATCACCCGCATCAAAGAGCTGCGCGACGCGGGGCTGAACGTTTGCCTTGGGCAGGATTCCATTGCCGACCCCTGGTACCCCATCGGCGTGGGCAACCTCCTGCGGGTGCTGGAGGCCGGGCTGCACGCGGGGCACATGATGGGCTATGCCGATTTGCAAACCTGCCTGGATTTGATTTCCGTCAACGGCGCGAAAAACCTTTGCCTGGGCGAGGGGTACGGCATCGAGGAAGGCCGCCCCGCGCACTTTATACTGCTGGACGGCAGGGACGACTACGAGGTGCTCCGCTTCCATTCCGCGGTGCTGCTGTCGGTTCATAACGGGCGCGTGCTTGCCGAAAAAGCGCCGGCGCGCGCAACCGTTTATGATATTTAATTTGGGGAGGGGATTTCAGATGAAACTCAACAGGTTGGTTGCATTGCTCATGACGGTTCTGATGCTTTCCATGCTCACAAGCGCGGGCGCCGCGGACGACACCATCAAAATCGGCGTGGTGTACTCGCTGACCGGCGGTACCGCGATCTCGGAAGCGTGCATGTACAACTCCACCATCATGGCGATTGACGAAATCAACGCCGCGGGCGGTGTGAACGGGCGGCAGATTGAATACGTGGTGAAAGATTACGCCACCGATCCCGATACGGCCGTGAAAGTGGTCAAGGACCTGATCCTGCAGGACGAAGTGGTGGCCATCGTCGGCCTGTACACCTCCTCGTCGCGCGTGGCGGTGGAACCGGTTCTCGAAGAGTACGAAATTCCCCTGATCTACCCCACGTTCTACGAAGGCGAAGTGCCGCATGATTACGTAGTGTATACCGGCTGCGTGCCCAACCAGCAGGGCGATTACTTTATCCCCTACCTGATGGAAAACGTATCCAAGAACTTCTACCTGCTGGGCACCGACACCACCTACGCCTCCATCATCAACGAGCAGGCGGACGCCCTGATTACGCAGCTTGGCGGCACGGTGATCGGCCGCGAGCTGGTACCCTCCGACACCAACCAGTTTTCCGACGTGATTGCCAAGATTAAGGAAACCGGCGGCAGCGACGGCTGCGTGGTGTACTGCAACCTAAACGGCGAAAGCGGCACGGCCTTCTATTCCCAGTTCGCGGTGGCCGGTTTGAGCGAGAACTTCACCATCGCGTCCTTCATCATGGACGAGAGCTTCTCCACGGCTCTGGGCAGCGCCGCGGCGGGCACCTATGCCTCCGCCAACTACTTTAACTCCATCCAAACCGAAGCCAACGCCAAATACCTGGCCTCCTATGCGGCCATATATGGCGAAGATGCCGCCAAGGCCGTTACCGCCGTGGGCGAAAGCGCGTACGACGCGGTGTACCTGCTGTCGATGTCCCTTGCCAAGTGCGGCGACGACATTTCCACCCAGACGATCCTTGACAACTTCGGCGGCCTGACGTTCGACGCGCCCCAGGGCACGATCACGGTGGACGCAGAAACCCGGCACATCTACTGCAAGGCGCTGATCGGCCTCGTGCAGGACGACAGCACCATTCAGGTGGTGTTTGAAAGCGAAGACGTGATCAAGCCCATCCCCGCCAAGTAAAGCGGCGAAGCCAACACGCAACGCTGCGGAGATCCCTCCCCAAGCACAGGCGCGGGGAGGGGTTCTCCGTATCGCCCGGTACGGCGTACCGGGCGATACGGAGAACCCGGCGTAACCCATACGCATCGAGGTGAAACCATGTCCGCATCCATGCTTTTGCAATTGCTGGTATCCGGCCTGTGCAATTCCTTCATTCTCCTGCTCGCGTCGCTGGGGCTTGTGATCATTCTGGGCTATATGAAGGTGGTCAACCTCGCGCACACGGAAATGCTGATGGTCGGCGCATACATTTGCTATTATACCTACAAAGTGGCCGGGCTTCCGTTTATCCTCTGCCTGCTGATCGCGTTTGCCGTATCGTTCCTGTTCGGCATGCTGGTGGAGCGCACGGTGATCCGCCATTTTTACGGGAAGGCGTCGGAAACGCTGCTAGCGACCTACGCCATCTCCATTCTTTTAAAACAACTTGCGCTGCTTTTGTTCGGCCGGGACTATAAACAGGTGGATTACCCCATTACCAGCGGGTTTTCCGTCGGCCCCGTTTACGTGGAAGGTTACAAGCTGGCGCTGATCGGCATTGCCGCCCTGGCGCTCCTTTGCACGCTGCTATTCATCAACCGCACCAAGCTGGGCCGCATGATCCGCGCCACGACGCAGAACCGCACGATGACCGAGTGCCTGGGCATCGACACCCGGAAGGTGGATACCATCACCTTCGCCTACGGCATGGGGCTTGCGGGGCTCGCGGGCGCGGCCATTGCGCCGCTTTCGGCGGTTACGTACTCGCTTGGGGCAAGCTGGCTGACCAACACGTTTATGAACGTCGTCATGGGCGGGGTCACGTCGCTTGTGGGCACATTGGTTTCCTCGGGCATCATTCAGGAAAGCATCTCGGTTCTCAGCGGCTTTTCCGACAGCGTAACCGCCCAGATCGTCGTGCTTGTGTTTGTGGTGGTCATCGTGCGCCTGCGGCCGCAGGGGCTGATCTCCTCCCGGGAAAGAAGGTGAGCCGATGCTCCGTAATCTGAAGAAACTGCCGATCAACCGGTACCTCGATTTGCTGGTGCTCGTCTTTTTGCTCACGTTTCCGCTATACCAGAAAACGTATTGGGTTTACGTGATGTCCGGAATCATGGCTTACATCATCTTCGCCCTGTCGCTGGACCTTTTGTGGGGGTATACGGGGCTGATGAGCATGGGCCACAGCGTGCTGTTCGGCGCGGGCGGCTATATGATCGGCATCGCCAGCGCTACGATGAACCAGGCGAACTGGATCCAGTTCGAACGCCTGCCCTGGTTCCTTGCGCCGCTCGGCACGGAGGCAGGCGCGTTCTTAATGGCGCTGCTCGTGCCCGCGGCCATCGCGCTGTTCATCGGGCTTTTCATGTTCACGGGCAAAATCCAGGGCGTGTTCTTTTCGCTGATCACGCTGGCCATCGCGGGCATCGCCGAGCTGTTCGTCAAAAACCAGAGCCTGTACACCCACGGCGACAGCGGGATAACGGTCGTTTCCCGCACGATCGTATCCAACGTCAAGGCCATGCGGATGACGGACCTGCAATACTACTTCGTCGTGCTTGCGTTCTTGGCCTTATGCTACGCGGTGTGCCTGCTGCTGACCTCCTCCCGCACGGGCAAAGTGCTGCAGTCCGTGCGCGAAAACGAAGCGCGGCTTACGTTTCTTGGCTACCGGCCCGCGGCGTTCAAGCTGTTCGTGTTCGTGGTTTCCGGCATGATGGCGGGGCTTGCGGGCGTGCTTTACGTGCGCGTGCAGGGCAGCATCAACTATACGAGCGTGGGCATCGGCACCTCCACCATGGTGCTGGTGTGGGTGGCCGTGGGCGGGCGCGGCAATTTAACGGGCGCGATCATCGGCGCGCTGCTTTTGCAGATTGCAGAAACCACGCTCAACTCCGCGTTTTCGGGCATCTCCGCCGACTTTGCCCAGTACTGGAAGCTGGCGCTCGGCCTTGTGATTTTGGGGATCGTGTTCGTGATCCCCAAGGGCATCGTCGGCACCCTGATCGAAGCGCAGCAAAAGCGCAGGGACAGCGTCCGGCGCGAGCGCATCCTGGCAAGGGAGGAGGTGCGCCGCCATGGCTGAAGCGAAGGTGTTGCTGGAAGTCAAAAGCCTGTCCGCCTCGTTCAACGGCTTTCAGGCGCTGACGGACATCAATTTGAAGATTTACGAGGGCGAGCTGCGCGTGATCATCGGCCCCAACGGCGCGGGAAAAACCACCTTCATGGATCTGGTCACGGGCAAAACCGCCCCCAGCTTCGGCCGCGTGTTTTTCAACGGCGCGGACATCACCGGCAAAAGCGCGTCTGAAATCGCGAGGAAGTACAAAATCGGCCGCAAGTTTCAAGGGCCCAACGTGTTTGACAACATGACCGTCAAGGAGAACGTCGAAATTGCCGCCGATGGGTACGAAAGCCTGGCGCGGTGCCTGCTGTTCCGCCGGACCAAAGCTTTCGGCGAGCGGGTGCGGGAAGTTCTGCGTTCCGTTGAACTCTATGAATACCGCCACTTTCTGGCGTACGACCTTTCCCATGGGCAGCGGCAGTGGCTGGAAATCGGCATGGTGTTCGCGCAGAACCCAAGGCTCATCATTCTGGACGAGCCGACCGCGGGCATGACCGCGGACGAGACCTACAAAACCGGCGAGATGATCAAGCGCCTGAAAGGCGGACATACGATCATCGTGGTGGAGCACGATATGGATTTTGTGCGCCAGGTGGCCGAAACCGTGACGGTGCTCAACTACGGCAAGCTTCTGGCCGAAGGCCCGCTGGAAGAGGTGCAGAAAAACCCCGAAGTGATTACCGTGTACCTGAAAGAGGATTGACGCGCTATGATGCTATCCATTCGCGATCTCAACGTTCTCTACGGCAAAAGCCGGGTGATCAACAACCTCTCCCTGCGCGTGGAACAGGGCAGCCGCACGGCGGTGCTGGGGCGAAACGGGGTGGGCAAAACCACGCTGATGAAAAGCATCATGGGCGTTCTGCCCGCGAGCGCCGGGTATATAGCGCTTGAGGGCAGGGACATCGGCAAGCTCAAGACCTTCAAACGCTCGCTGGCGGGCATCGGCTACGTGCCGCAGGGGCGGGAGATCCTCCCCATGCTGACGGTGGACGAAAACCTGGAGCTCGGGATGCTTGGGCACGGCATCACAAACCCCAAAGAGAAAAAGGATTGGGCGCTTTCCTATTTTCCCATGCTCAAAGACCACCTGCGCCGAAACGGCGGCGTATTGTCCGGCGGGCTGCAGCAGCAGCTGGCCCTTGCGCGCTGCCTTCTGTGCACCCCCAGGATCATGCTGCTGGACGAACCCACCGAGGGCATCCAGCCCAACGTCGTCGCCGCCATCGCGGATACGCTGCTGCGCATCGCGGCGGATACGGGCATCACGCTGTTGCTGGTGGAGCAGAACTTGAAATT
>CAYRPW010000098.1:0-770 GCA_964426145.1 uncultured Oscillospiraceae bacterium | reverse complement strand
GAAACCGACGTCTCGACCTGACACCCGACGCGGCGAACCGGGACGCCCCTACGGACGGCCGGAGCGTTGCATCGGCGGGGGTTATGGTTCGGCCACCTCGCGGCGGGCCGAGCCCGCCACCGCCCCGTCGAAAGGCGCGATCGTGACCGAAGGCCCGATGCACGCGCTGGACGATGATACCGTGCGGCGGTATTTATCGGTGTAGGGTGAGCATAATCCCGCGCGGTAAAATCCGCCGTGGTGAAGTAATTGGAAAGGACCGCGAGCGGAACCCGCTCGCGGTTTTTCCGCCCGCTTTTCCCCCGGTCATGCCCGCCGTCTCCCGCCTCTTTCCAATCCCGTCCGTTCATGGTAAACTATGCACATCCCGTATAACGCTGCCGTAGAAACGCATTTGCATACGCGCCGGCGCGGCGCGCGGGGCTTTTTTCGATGCGGGCACGCTGCGATGAAACACGAAAACTGTATGAGGAGCCGGATACGATGGAGCAACCGATTTTACGACAGGTGGACGCCCTTTTAGCGGCGGCGCACGCCGACGGCCGCCGCACGCTGTTTGAGCACGAGGTATACGAGCTGCTCAAGCTGATCGGGTTTCAAATTCCGCTGTACCGGTTCGTCACTGGTACGGAGCAGGTGACCGAACAGCTGATCGCGCCGTTCGGCGGCAAGGACATCATGGTAAAGGTGGTCTCGCGCGACCTTGCCCACAACCAGCGCTACGGCGGCGTGAAAAGGGTGGGCATCGCCGATCCGCTGTTCATCCGCTA
>CAYRPW010000097.1:0-7467 GCA_964426145.1 uncultured Oscillospiraceae bacterium | reverse complement strand
AGCCCCGTGCGGCCGCACAGATCGTCGAGCACTTTTAAAATCGTGCGCGTGCGCCGCAGGGTCAGGTGCGAAAGCGCGGAGGCGATTTCCTCTCCGCGCGCGGAGGACTTCGCGGGGAGCAGCAAAGCGGGCTCGTCCGCCTCGTCCAGCGGCACGTTGGCGGCGAAGCCCGCCGCAACGCCGTTTCGAAGCGCGGTGATACACAGCGTGGCGGTGAGCGAGATCATGGTCTCCACCACCTGCTGCTCGTATTCCATGAGGTCGCCCCACTGGTTTTCGCTCATCTGCGCGTTGATCACGATCAGCATCATGGGGTCGGCGGTTTTCTCGTGCATTTTCACCTGCAAAACGCCCGCCCGCGCGGTGGCGCGCCAGTGGATATCCTTGCGCTCGTCCCCCTGGGCATACGGCCGCACGCCGTTCACCCACACCGGGTCGGGCAGGATCCAGCGCTTCACCAGCAAATCGCCCTGCCAGCGCGTACTCGGCAGGGGGATTTCGTCGGGCATGAGCAGGCGGGGCCGCACTTCGATGGCCGCGCCGGTATCCACCTGCATGCGCGGCGTGTGCAGCCCCAGCAAATCGCCCGCCTGTACCGATACCGAGCCCGCGCGGTAATACCCGCGCTTTAACAGCAGCACCCGGTGCGTACGCGTGATCTGGTGGAACGGCCGGAGCGAAAACACGCTCTTTTGGTAGCGTTCGCCCGAAATTTTCGTATCCGCTTCGGCCAGAAACCGGAGGTTGGGCGATATGCGGCTCTCGGCCTTGACCCACGGCACGGGCAGGAACTTGCGGTTGCGGATGATCTCGATCATCTGCACGACGCTTCCCTCGTCGGCGGATGCGGCGGAAAAGCGGCGCTCGTACGTCACCTTGCGCAGCGCCGGCCTGCCCAGCAGCATGCCCTGTAGGAAAACAAGCCCCGCGCATACGGTGAGCAGCACCAGAATGCTCATGCGTCGGGCTCCTCGGTGGGCACGGGCACGGCGGCAAGCGCATCGGCGACAACAATCTGCGCCGCGCCGGTTTTGCCGTACGCTCCGCGTACGATGATTCGATGTGAGAGCACCGCAAGCGCCAGGGCCTTCACGTCGTCCGGGGTGACGAAATCGCGGCCGCGGAGGATGGAAAGCGCCTGCGAGGCGCGCATCAGCGCCAGCATTCCGCGCGGGCTTACGCCGAGCAGCACCTGGGCGGATTTCCGCGTATGCTCGCACAGGGCGGCGATGTAATGCATCACGGGTTTGGATACCTCCACCTGCGGGCAGGCGGCCTGCGCTTCAACCAGATCCGCGGCGGCGGCCACGGGCAAAAGCGCGGCCATCGGGTCGTTTGTCAGAAAGCGGCTGAGGATGTCCACGGCCTCGTCCCCTTCGGGGTACCCCATGGAAAGCCGCATCAAAAAGCGGTCCAGCTGCGCTTCGGGCAGGGCGAACGTGCCCTGGATCTCCACGGGGTTTTGCGTGGCGATCACCAGAAACGGCTCTTCCAGCTTCCGCGTCACGCCGCCCTCGCTCACCTGCCGCTCCTCCATGCACTCCAGAAGCGCGGCCTGCGTGCGCGGCGTTGCGCGGTTGATTTCGTCCGCCAGGAGAATGTTGGTAAACACCGGGCCGGGCTTAAACTCGAACTCGCCCGTGGACGGCTGGTACACGCTCGACCCCGTTACGTCGGAAGGCATGAGGTCGGGCGTGAACTGGATGCGCGCAAACCGGCAGTTGACGGATTTGGCCAAACTTTTGGCCAGCAGCGTTTTGCCCGTGCCGGGCACGTCCTCCAGCAGCACGTGGCCTTTGGCGATCAGCGCCGCGGCCAGTTTTTCGATCACGTCCTGCCGGCCTACGATCACGCGGCTGATATTCTCCTGTACCTTTTTGGCGAAATCTGCGGTTATCGATATGTTCACGGAAGCCACCTGCGCTTTCCCGGATGTTGTTTTTCCCATTATAGCACAATTCCGCCGGTTTTCAGGCGCGGCGGAGGACGGCTGGAACGCTTTCGTTTGCATTTTACAGGTGATCTTGCTATGATGGTTTCCAACAGGTACCGGAGTTTGCTTCCACAGGGAGGTAGCATTGTGAGCGTAATCGTGATTGACCGCCTGACCCGTGATTACGGCCGTGGGCGCGGCGTGTTCGACGTTTCCTTTTCCGTAAGCCAGGGCGAGGCGTTCGGTTTTCTGGGGCCCAACGGCGCCGGGAAAACCACCACCATCCGGCATCTGATGGGCTTCCTCAAACCCAGGGCCGGGTCCTGCACCATCGGCGGGCTGGACTGCTGGGAGCACCGCGCCGAAATCCAGCGGACGCTTGGATACATTCCCGGCGAGATCGCGTTTTTCGACGATATGACCGGGCCCGAATACCTGCGGTTCATCGCGCGCTACCGCGGCATGAAGGGCGGCGGCCGGTGCGACGAGCTGCTGGAGCGCTTTGACCTGAACCCCTCCGGGCGCATCAAGAAGATGTCCAAAGGCATGAAGCAGAAAATCGGCATCGTGGCCGCGCTGATGCACGACCCGGCCATCCTGGTGCTGGACGAGCCGACGTCCGGGCTCGACCCGCTGATGCAGAACCGCTTCATCGAGCTGGTGATGCAGGAAAAGGAACGCGGGAAAACCATCCTGATGTCCAGTCACATGTTCGAAGAGGTGGAACGCACCTGCCACCGCGTGGGCATCATCCGCGAGGGCGTGCTGGCCGCCGTGGATTCGGTGGACGAATTGAAGGCCAAGCAGCAGCGCAAATACGTGATCACGTTTGAAAACTCCAAAGCCGCCGAGGCGTTTCAAAAGGAAGCGCTGCAAACGGAAATGCTCACGCATCACCGCGTTCTGGTCACCGTCGGCGGCAACCTCCGCCAGCTGATCGAAATTCTGAACCGCTACCCCGTGCAGAACCTCGCCGCGCCCAACCAGAGCCTGGAAGAGGTTTTCATGCAGTATTACGGAGGTGCGAAAGCATGAACGCTACGCTCTATAAACGCGAGATGAAGTCAAGCTGGAAGCTGCTTGTCATTTTCACCGCCATTCTCACCATGTACGTCGTTTTGATGATTGTGATGTACACCCCGGAAATGCTCAACATGTTCCGGCAGTTCTCGTCCACCATGCCCAAGCTGATGTCCTCGTTCAACATGGATTTCTCCGCCGAATCACTGACGCTGCTCGGGTATCTGGCGTCGGGGCTGTACGGGTTCATCCTGATCGTGTTCCCGATGGTGTTTTCCATCATCCGCGGCAACGGGCTGGTGGCCCGGTATGTGGACCGCGGCTCCATGGCATCGCTTCTGGCCGCGCCGGTCAAGCGGCGCACCGTGGCTATTACGCAGATGGCGGTGCTGATCACGGGCATCGTATGGCTGGTGCTGTACGTGACCGGGCTGCAGCTCGTCACCATCGCCGCGCACGCGCCGGAACAGGGCAACACCGGCACGCTCTTGCGGATGAACTTCGGGCTTCTGTCGCTCCATCTGTTCATCGGCAGCGTCTGCTTTCTGGCGTCCTGCGCGTTCGACGAAACGCGTTCCTCCCTGGCCGTCGGCGCGGGCGTGCCCGGGGTGATGTTCATCCTGCAGCTCCTCTCCCAGGCGGGAGAGCAGACCAAGCCCTTCCAATACGCCACCTTCTTCACGCTTTTTAACCCGGACGGCATCGCCGCGGGCGAGGCGGGGGCCATGACCGGCGTGTGGATCCTGCTTGTTGGCGCGGCGGCGCTGTATACGCTGGCGGTCGTCGTGTTCACCCGGCGGGACCTGTCCGTTTAAGGCAAGCGCCATGCAGCCTGTGTTGACGGCGGAAAACGTAAGGTTTCTGGATATTTTGCGCTACCCGCCCGTTTCGGTCGAGCGGGGCAGCGTTACGTTCATCTGCGGGGAGAGCGGCACGGGGAAGACCACGCTGCTGCGCCTTTTCAACGCCGCCCTGTCGCCCGCCGGGGGAACGATCACCTACAACGGTACGGATATCGCGCAGATCGACCCCATTGCGCTCAGGCGGCAGGTGCTGCTGGCGGGGCAGAAGGTATACCTGTTCGACGATACCATCCGCGGCAATTTCGAGAAGTTCTACGCCTACCGGGGCGAGCCGTGCGTCGGCGAGGCCGAAATGCTTTCCCTTCTCTCCATCTGCGGGCTGGAGATGCCGCTGGACACCCCCTGCCAGCCGCTTTCGGGCGGGGAGCGCCAGCGCGTGTTTCTGGCCATCCACCTGTCCATGAATCCCAAAGTTTTAATGCTGGACGAACCCACCTCGGCGCTGGACCGGAAAACCGCGCACCGGGTGTTCACGGGCCTGATCGCCTACCTGAAGGAACGGGGAACCACGCTTTTGGTGGTCAGCCATGATCTGGAGCTTGTGCAGGCCTTTGCCGAACAGGTGATTTCGCTGTCCGGGGAGGCGTGCGCATGAAGGAGATCGTGGAACTGAATCTCTGGCAGTTCGGGCTGATTTACCTGCTGCTGCTGGTCGTCATCACGGTGCTTCGCGTCTGCAAGATCGACCAGACCAAGAACCTGCTCCTTGCCAGCGCGCGCATGACCCTGCAGCTGACGCTGGCGGGGCTGATCTTAACCTATATCTTCAAAAACCCGCATCCCGCGTTCATCGCGCTGTATTTGGCGGCCATGATCACGTTCGCGATCTTCCGCGTATATAGCGTCAACAAAGGGCTGAACAAACGCTTTCAGGGGATCGTCGCGCTGTCCGTCGCGTTTTCGGGTCTTTTGGTGATGGTCTATTTCGTGGTGCTGGTCGTCAACGAAAACCTGGGCAATCCCCAGTACGTCATCCCCATTTCGGGGATGCTCATGGGCAACACCATGACGGGCGTATCGCTTGGCGTGAAGACCTTTTTCAAGAACCTGGAAGATCAGTCCGTCCGCATCGAAACGCTGCAGAACATGGGCGTCAAGCCCGATCAGCTGTTCATGCCCTTCGTCCGCCAGGCCATGGAAACGGCCATCCTGCCGACCATCAACACCATGGTCGGCATCGGCGTGGTCTCCCTGCCGGGCATGATGACCGGGCAAATCCTCTCGGGTACGCTGCCCACCACCGCGATCCTCTATCAGATCGCCATCATGATCGCCATCTGCACCACCGTGTGCCTGGCTACGTTCGGCACACTGTACTTTGGGTACAGAACCCTGTATAATGAACGCAGCCAGATGGTGTTCGGCGTTCCCGGTCCGCGGCCCGTTGCAGGGCAAAAGCGCGCGGGCGGCGAATGAAGTTTTGAATAGACAGGGTTCGGGAAGCGATCCCGCAACACGCATAATACGGGGGGATAACCCATGATAACGGATCAGCCGATCACAACCGCAAAGGACGATTTGCTGGGGCGCGCGCCGTTTGCGCGGCAGGTGGCCTCGGCGATGCTCGCAAGCCCGGCCGACGCCCAGGGGAGTTTTTGCATCGGGCTGACCGGCGGCTGGGGCTCGGGCAAGACCTCGGTTCTCAACATGGTGGCGGAAACGCTGCAAACCGCGGCGGCAGGCAGGCACGGCGCGGCACCGATCGTGGTTTCGTTCAATCCCTACCATTATCCGGCGGCGGAACAGCTGCCCGGCGAGCTTTTGCATATGCTGGCCGCGGCGCTGCGCAAGCCGGAGCACGGAGAACGGTTAAACAAAGCGGCGAAAGCGATGGAAAAGTATGCCGCGGCGCTTTCCGAAAGCGCGCCGGACAGCCATGTGGAAACCGTGGCGGAGCTGCGCGGCGCATCGCCTAAGCAGAAAAAGCAAAAGAAGCAGAAAAAGCAAGAAAAAAGCCTGCAGGAGAGAAAAGAGAAGGTCTGCAAACAGCTCTTAAAGCAGGACCGGAACATCTTCGTCCTGATGGACGATATCGACCGCCTCTCCTCCCGCCGCATCCGCCACGCGCTGCAGCTGGTTAACGCCGTTGCCTCTTTCCCGCGCATGGTGTACCTGCTGTCGTTTGATCAGGAGGTGGTGGCGGGCGCGCTGGGCCGTGAGCTGAGCGGCAGCGGCTGGGAATACCTGAAAAAGTACATGCAGGTGCAGTTTGCGGTGCCTGCGCCCGAGAGCGACCGGATTCGCGATATTCTCGGCGCGTATTTTGACGCATGGCTGAACGCAAAGCCCGACCTCAATTACGATCCGGCGTATTTCGCGGAAATCTCCCCGGCTATTTTCCGCTGCATCACCGGTATCCGCGACGTGTACCGTTTCGTCAACACCTTCCGCTACCGGTATGAGGCGCTGGGCGACGAGGTGAACTTCGTCGATCTGCTGGCCGTGACCGCGCTGCAGCTGCACGCGCCCAAGGTGCTGCCGTGGCTGCAGGATCATAAGGACGATCTGCTGCGCGGCGGCGGGCTTGCCTATCAGAATGCGGACGCCGAACAGAAAAACCGCATCCGGCAGGAGCACCTGGGCATGCTTTCGGAACTGGCGGACGGGGACGACAAAACTTTGATCCGGCTGATCGGCCATATGTTCCCGCGATACGGCAGCAGCCTGCTGAGCGTGCAAAGCGGGGATACCGACGCGCGCGTGGTGCGCATGCGCCGCATCTGCTGCGAGGAGTTTTTCGACCTGTACTTTACGCAGTCCACCGAAAAGCTCGCCATCACCCAGCAGGAAATCCTCAAAACCGTGCGCATTACGGAGGCGGAAGCGCTGCGCCGCTATACCGACGGGCTGGTGCAGGAGGAACGCCGAAGCGCCTACGTGGTGCACCTGCCGCATTATCTGCGGGATATTTCCGAGGAGATGCTCCCCGAGTTTTTCTACGAAATGCTGTGGCTCAGCCGCCTGCCGGAAAGCAAAACGCCCAAGGACAGGCCTTTCCAGCGGTCCTTCTTCCACGAGTGCTGCTACTGCGCGCTGCGGATTCTGGCGCAGATGGAGGACGACCAGCTGGAGCAAACCCTGAAAATTGCCGCCGCCAGGGCGGACAAGCATACCATTCCCTGCCTGGTCACGGTGCTGCAGCGCGTCGCCGGCCGCAATCCGGACGCGGAAAACGTAAACGTGGACGCCGACACGCTCCAGATGCTTTTGGACCTGCTCTTGCAGAAGGTGAAGGCCGTCGCCGCCGAAAGCGGCTGGATCGACACGCAAAACCCCGTGGCGGTGCTGGAGTTCTGGAAGCAGGCGGAACCCGCAACCTTCCGCGCCTATCTGCAAACGCTGCTTGAGGACGACGCAAACGCCGCGCGGCTGGTATCCAGCCTCGTCCGGCGGTTTGATCAGGGCATGCATATGGAATACCAGTTCGGAGACATCCTGGGCATGCATGCCTTCGCGGACGATTTTCCCCGCGCGGCCGCCCGGGAGGCGCTTAAGCGCCTGCGCGGCACCCAGGCGCTCCGCGCCCTGCCCGAGGATGTGCTTTTAGATTGCGTTGCCTTTTCGCTGATGGAGGACGATCAAAACCGCGTTTCCCATGCGGACGTGCTGGAAGCGGTTTCCGGCTGGCTTGAGCCGCGGCCGGAGCCCGAT
>CAYRPW010000096.1:0-7505 GCA_964426145.1 uncultured Oscillospiraceae bacterium | reverse complement strand
GGCGGCGACCGATCCAAGCCGGATCGGCAAGCTGGTGATCACGGGCGGTGCGGGCGTGAAGAAGCCTTCCGCACGCAAAGAACAGGGAAAAACCTTATGGTATAAGCGTTTCACCCGTATCGTACGCGCGCTGGCCAAGGTGCCGCTGCTGAAGCAACCCATACAGCAGGTGCAGGAAAAGCTGGTGCGCAGGTTCGGTTCTGCGGACTACGTGAAACTGAATGCCGCCATGCGCGCAACGTTTGTAAAAATCATCTCGGAAGACCTTACCCCTATGCTTTCCGACATAACCGCGCCCACGCTGCTGATCTGGGGCGATAACGATCAGGAAACCCCGCTGTGGATGGGGCAGACGATGGAACGTGAGATCAGGGATTGCGGTCTTGTGGTTTTTCAGGGCCGATCGCATTACGCGTTTCTGGAAGAGAGCGCACGTTTCCACCTGATTATCCGGCAATTTTTCCAGGGAGGCGACAAGCGATGACAAAAGCCGTTTTTCTGGGATTTGGCAGCTTGATTCCGGTGCTGGTTTCGCTGCTTTCGGCACGGGGGATACTCCACCTGTTTCAGTTGGAGAGTTATCAATTCCCGGGCTTCTTTCGTGCAATCAGAAGAAATCCAAGGCAAGCCTGGCTTCCGGGCCTGTTTGCGGCTGCGGTCTCACTGGGTTTATATGCGGGGCTGCGGGCGCTGTACCGGGAAGAGCAGAGTATCTTTGTCCATTTGCTGGCGCTTGCCGTTTTTCTGCTGTGCGCCGTTGCGGCCGGCTGGGTATTTGCGCGCCTGCTGAAAGTGAGAAAGGCCAAGAAACCGTTCGTTGTTACCAGTCGTGTGAAGCGTCTGTATGCGGTTACCGCAATTCTCCTCAGCCTGTTTTCCGTGAGCCTGAGTTCCCTAAACAGCATCGTGATTACGGCGCTGTGGCCGGTTCTGCTGCCGCTGCTGCTTGCAGGCTGCGGTTTCATCGCCTGGGGTCCGGAAAAAATCATCAGCGAAATATTCTTCCGCAGCGCGCGCCGTAAGCTTTTGGCGCAGAAGGATTTAATCCGCATCGGGATCACCGGCAGCTACGGCAAAACGACCGTCAAGCATATTCTGGGAACGTTACTCCAGGAGAAATATCAAGTACTGTATACGCCCAGGAGCTTTAACACGCCCATGGGGGTTGCCCGCACCATCCGGGAGATGCTTCTGCCCGCGCATCAGGTGTTCATCGCCGAGATGGGCGCGCGCCATGTGGGAGACATTCGGGAGCTATGCCGGCTCGTGAAGCCGGAGATCGGCATTTTAACCTCGGTCGGTCCGCAGCATCTGGAAACGTTCAAAACGGTGGAACGGGTCGCTTCGACCAAGTACGAGCTGATCGCCGCGCTGCCGGCAGAAGGCCGGAGCTTTTTTGCCGATGATCACGCAATTTGCCGCGCGCTATACCAGCGGACGGAAAAACCAAAGACGCTGGCTTCGATGGAGGCGGGCAGCGCCGATGTGTGGTGTGAGAACATTCAAGTCTCCGCAGAAGGCAGCGCCTTTGATCTTTGCTTTGCGGATGGACAGAAGTATCCCTGCCAAACGCGGCTGCTGGGCGAACATAACATCATCAACATCGTCCTGGCCGCAGCGGTTGCGCGAAGCCTGGGCCTGACGAAACAGCAAATCCTCAGGGGAGTACGGCGGATAGAACCGGTGCCAAGCCGCCTGGAGTTGCTAAAGACAGCGAATTCTTATACAATCATCAACGACGGGTTCAACGCAAATCCCGTGGGCGCGCAGGCGGCACTCAACGTTCTTAGCCAGTTTCCGCAGCGCCGGATCATCGTAACGCCCGGCATGGTTGAACTGGGCGACCGGGAAGCGGAGCTGAACAGGGAGTTCGGCAAGGCGATCGCACATGCGGCGGATATCGCCGTGATCGTCGGTAAAAAACGCGTGCAGCCGATTTTGGACGGGCTTGCCGAAGCAAATTTCCCGCCGGAAAACACGCACAGGGTGGATAGCTTGCAGGAGTCCACCGTACTGTTACAACGGTTGGCGCGCTTAGGCGATACCGTGCTTTATGAAAACGACTTGCCTGATAATTATCAGGAACACTGACGGAGGAAAACGATGGGGAAAATAACGCTGGGCGTGATTTTTGGAAGCCGTTCCTGCGAACATGAGGTTTCCGTCATCAGCGCGCTGCAGATGATGAAAGCCGCCGATCCGCAGCGGTATGACGTCATCCCGATCTACATCAGCATGCGCGGGGAATGGTTTACGGGGGATCCGTTATGGGAGCTCAAAACGTACCAGAATTTTGACGGATACATGGCGGGGCTGCACCGCGTATGGCTGGATCCCGCCGCCGGTTCCGGCGCGCTATTGACCATCGACCCACCCAAGGGTTTGCTGAAAGCCGAGAAAGTGCGCATGATCGCACGTTTGGATTGCGCCGTTCCCGTGCTGCACGGCATGCACGGTGAAGACGGAACGTTGCAGGGACTGCTGGAAATGTGCAATATACCATACACCAGTTCCGGCGTAGCCGCCTCTGCGGTGGGCATGGATAAAGCGTTTATGAAAGATTTCTTCAGGGGCTGCGGGTTTCCGGTGCTCCCGAGCTGCCAGGTGCTGCGCAGCCAATGGGAAGCGGACGCGGATCAAACGGTCGCCCGGGTGGAGGGTGAGCTACCGTACCCTGTATTCGTAAAACCTGCGTCGCTGGGTTCGTCGATCGGGGTATCGAAGGCCAGAAACCCAGAGGAACTCAAAGAAGCGCTGGAGCTCGCCTTTGAGTTTGACCGCAAGGTGCTGATTGAAGAAGGATTGAATAACCCCATCGAACTCAATTGTTCGGTTCTTGGGTATAATGATGATGCCACCCCCTCGGAGATCGAAATGCCCGTGACGGGCGGGGATCTCCTGAGCTTTATGGATAAGTATTTGCAGGGCGGCCAACAATCAACCAAAGGGATGGCATCGCTGAAGCGTATCCTGCCGGCGCCGATTGAAGCCGATCTCAGGCAGAAGATCCAGGCGCTGTCGGTTGCCATCTTCAAGCGCATGGACTGCAAAGGCGCCGTACGCATCGACTTTATGTATGACGCGCAGGCCGACGGCCTCTACGTGACCGAAATCAACACCATTCCCGGCTCGCTCGCGTTCTATTTATGGGCGGAAACGGGAATCCGCTACCCCGCGCTGATCGACCGCATGGTGGATTTTGCTCTCAAGGCGCAGGGGGAGAAGAACCAAAGCAACTTCGCATTTTCGTCCGACATCCTCAAGGAAGTATCGCTGGGATCAAAGCACGGCGCTAAACTGGGCGGAAAACGAGCATAAAGGAGACTTACAATTTGGATCTTTCCAGGATCGCCGCTCCGGCGGATATCGTTAACCTTTCCACCCAGGAGTGCAAGACGCTTGCCAAGGAAATTCGTGAAACCATCATCCACACCGTATCTGAAAACGGCGGGCATCTTTCCTCCAATCTCGGCGCGGTGGAAATGACCATCGCCTTACACCGCGCTTTCCACACGCCTGTGGATCAAATTGTGTTTGACGTCGGGCATCAAGCCTACACGCACAAACTGCTGACCGGCAGGTATGAAAAATTCCATACGCTGCGGAAATTCGGGGGCATTTCCGGGTTTCCCAAATGCTGCGAAAGCGAACACGACTGTTTTGAAACCGGCCATGCGAGCACCGGGATTTCCGCGGCGCTGGGGCTGGCGCGCGCAAGGGATCTGCAGGGCGGGAACCATCACGTTGTCGCCGTCGTTGGCGACGGAGCGCTGACGGGCGGCATGTGCTACGAAGCGCTTAACGATTGCGGGAATACGAAAACAAAGCTGATCGTGGTGATCAACGATAACGAGATGTCGATCACCAAGAACGTCGGCGCGCTCAGCAAACATATGGCCAAACTCCGCGCCAGCTGGGGTTGGTATTCCGCCAAGCGCAAAGTGCAAAAGGG
Source organism: uncultured Oscillospiraceae bacterium (assembly GCA_964426145.1). Taxonomy (GTDB): domain Bacteria; phylum Bacillota; class Clostridia; order Christensenellales; family Aristaeellaceae; genus CAXXOK01. The sequence goes on along the minus strand of CAYRPW010000096.1, from coordinate 3,553 downwards.
TATCCTGCGCATTCCGGGGATCGGCACCTCGGTGGAACGCATGCTCTATACGATCAAACGGGCTGTCCGCACGCTGTTTGTGGATGAATCGTTTTTCTCCGCCCTCGGGTTTGCTTACCTTGGCCCCATCGACGGCCACGATATCGAGGCGATGGAGATGGTGTTCAAAAGGGCGCAGAAAATGGAACTTCCGGTCGTCATCCATCTGAAGACCGTAAAAGGATACGGGTATCAGAACGCCGAGGAAAAGCCCGACGTCTTTCATGGCACGCCGCCGTTTTTTATCGATAACGGTCTGGCACAGAAAAATGCCAAGAGATCGTACGGCAACGTTGCCGCGGAAACCTTGACCGAACTTGCCGATCGCGATCCGCGCATCGCGGTGGTTACCGCCGCGATGACCCTGGGAACGGCAACCGACGACTTCCAGAAAAAGCATCCGGAACGCTTCTTTGACGTCGGCATAGCGGAAGAACATGCCGTTACGCTTTGCGCAGGGCTTGCCAAGGGTTGCATGCGGCCGTATTTCTTTGTGTATTCCACATTTCTGCAGCGCGGATACGATCAGGTGATGCACGACGTTTGCATGCAAAATCTCCCGGTGGTCTTTATGGTGGATCGAGCCGGGCTTGCCAACGGAGACGGGGAATCCCACCAGGGGTTGTTCGATATCGCCTACCTTCGTCATATTCCCAATCTTCGGATTTTGGCTCCGGCGGACTGGGATGAACTTGCGGAGATGATCCGTTTCAGCGTTTCCTGTTCGGGGCCGATTGTGATAAGGTATCCCAAAAACGCCGCGGCGCCGGATCCGGAGTTTCCCGGTGTGCCGTTCTCGTTTGGCCAGTGGAATACGCTCAAACCCGGCAACCAGGCCGTGATCCTGGCAGTCGGCAGCATGACGGGCGTTGCGCTGGCAGCCGCTAAACGATTACAAGAAGAGGGTTTGGAGATCGAGGTGATCAACGCCTCCACCGTCAAACCGCTGGATACCGCCTGCCTTCGGCGTTTAGCCAAACGAAAGCTGCCGGTCTTCTCGCTGGAAGAACACGTGCTGGACGGCGGCTTCGGCAGCGCGCTGCTGGAATACAGCGCGGATACCGATTTGGCTTTGGAAATTCATCCCCTCGCCGTACGCAACCAATTCGTGACGCATGGCGATCATGAAATTCTGCTCAAGGAAATCGGTCTGGATCCGGATGCGGTCGCCGTGAGAATCCTGGACCAGCTGCATAAAAGCGGCAAAAGTGATGAGTGAGAAAGCCCGAATCGACGTTGCCATGGTACGGCAGGGCTTTGCGCCAAGCAGGGAGAAGGCGCAGGCGCTGATCATGAGCGGAGTCGTATACCTCAAAGAGCGAAAGGTGCTCAAACCATCCGAAACCGTAACCGCGGAAGACGAAATACGGATACGGGACGGGAAAACGCATCCCTACGTCAGCCGCGGCGGTTTAAAGCTTCAAAAAGCAATCGATTCGTTTTCCCTGAACGTTGCCGGAATGGTTGCGCTGGATATCGGCGCCGCTGCGGGCGGGTTTACGGACGTGCTGTTACAAAACGGAGCGGAGCACGTAGTCGCCGTGGACGTAGGATACGGACAGCTGGATATGAAGATCCGCGGGGATTCGCGCGTGACCGTGCTGGAACGCACCAACGCGCGTTATTTGACCCCGCAGGATATCGGATTGCGCGTACCCGATATCACGGTGATGGACGTTTCCTTCATTTCCGTAACGCTGCTGCTGCCGGCCGCTGCGCAGTTGATGCAATACAAGGGAATATTCTGCATACTGATCAAGCCGCAGTTCGAGGCGGGCCGGGAAAACGTCGGCAAGCACGGCGTCGTGCGCGACACCCGCGTTCACGCTGCCGTCATCCGGTCTGTGCGCGATTTCGCCCTTTCGATGCGTTATGTTATGACAAAACTTGAGTATTCACCCATCAAAGGGCCTGCGGGCAACATCGAGTATCTGGCGCTGCTTACTCCCGCAGGCACGGCGGATGCAGGTTTGTCCGATACGGAAATCCTTACGGTTGTGGTGGAATCCGAGAATCGTTTGTCTTGCATTGAATGAATATTCACAATATAATAGAATGTAGTAAAAGTATCGGAGATGCTGCCATGCGCACTGCCTATCTGATGATGCATCCCAAACGCGAGGATCGCGCGGCGATCGCGCGGCAGATTACCGACATGCTGCACGCGCACGCAATCGCGGTTTCCACGGAACCCTGGCTTGCGGACGCGCTCAACGGCAAGGTTGTGTTTGATTTGCAGTCTGAACCGGATTTTGTGATTGCCGTCGGGGGAGACGGCACCTTTCTGACCGCTGTGCAGACGGCCGTACGCCGCGACATTCCCGTATTGGGCGTGAATATCGGCCATATCGGGTTTCTGATCGAGATCAATCTGGAACAGCTGCCTGCCATGTGCAGGCGTTTGCAGGCCGGGGAGTACACTGTGGAGAACCGCATGCTGCTGGACGTGTTTCGCAAGGGCGAAGTCGTGAGGACGGCTTTGAACGACGCTGTGATCAGCCGCGCCGGGTATGCAAGACTGATTACTGTGAAAGCGTCCATTGACGACGACCTGGTGGCGCGGTACATGGCGGACGGCTTGATCGTATCCACGCCCACGGGCTCCACGGGATATTCGCTCTCCGCTGGCGGGCCGATCGTTTGTCCGGACGTGGAGTGCATTCTGCTGTCGCCGGTCTGCCCGCATACCCTGCAGCACAGGCCGGTGGTTGCCGGCGCTTCGCAGGTGATCACGGTTGAACTGGACTGCGAACCCGAACAGCAGGTACAGCTGGATGTGGATGGCCAGTTCGTTTGTAAACTGGATACCAGCGAATGCATCACCGTGAAGCGTTCTGCAAGAACGGCGAAACTGATCCGTTTTGGCAGCGAGAGTTTTTTTCACAGAATTAAGAATAAATTATCGGAGTGGAGCTGCTAAAAGGAGGGCGATCCAATGAAAGCGACCAGACAAAAGGCTATCCTTGAAATTATCCGCCAACAGGATGTCAACACCCAGGAAGAACTTGCCGAAGCGCTGAAAAAACGCAATTTTGCCGTGACGCAGGCAACCGTATCACGCGATATCAAGGAACTCCGGCTGCTGAAAACGCTGTCCAGCGAAGGCGTTTACCGGTATACGATGGCGGAAAACGTGGAACATACACTGGACGAACGGTTCCGCCGCATCTTCAGCGAATCGGTGCTGTCTGTCGCTTCCGCGTACAATCAGGTCGTCATCCGCACGTTATCGGGCAGCGCGAACGTGGCGGCGGAGATGATCGACAGTCTCGGCTGGCCCGAAATCATCGGCACGCTCGCCGGCGATAACACGGTGCTGCTCATCGTACGCTCGTTTGAAGAGGTAAGCGGCATCCTGTTCAAAATCAACGAAATGCTCCGGTAAACCGCAGGGAAAGGGACGTGCAGTATCATGCTAATCTCGATGACCGTGCACAACATTGCCCTCATTGAGAAGCTGGACGTTCAGTTTCACCACGGCTTGCATGTGCTGACGGGTGAAACGGGCGCCGGT
>CAYRPW010000095.1:0-7519 GCA_964426145.1 uncultured Oscillospiraceae bacterium | reverse complement strand
GAGTTTGAAACCATGCTCTACAGCGTTCGTACCACCAAGCAGTACAACGGTGTGGATTACGTATACACAGGCCCCGCGCACCTCTACACCGGGCAGGAAGCCGCTGCCGTGGGTATGGCGTATACGCTGGATTTGAAGGATGCGATCTTCGGCTCGCACCGCAGCCACGGCGAGGTGCTTGCCCGCGGTTACAGCGCCATCCGCCAGCTGGGCGACGCGGACTTGAATCGGATCATGCAGTCCTTCAACGGCGGCAAAACGCTGCGCGCCATTGAAAAGAACGCGCAGGGCGATACGCACCTCATGGCGCAGGATTTCCTGCTCTACGGGTTCATGGCGGAGCTGTTCGGCCGTGAAAACGGATTTACGCAGGGGCTTGGCAACTCCATGCACGTGTTCTTCACGCCGCTTGGCATCTATCCCAACAACGCGATCGTCGGCGGAAGCGCGGGCATCACGGTGGGAGCTGCGCTCTACAAGAAGATCATGCGGGAAGACGGCATCGTGGTCTGCAATATCGGCGACGGTTCACTGGGCTGCGGCCCCGTGTGGGAAGCGTTCAACTACGCGTCCATGGACCAGTTCACCAAGCTTTGGGACGAAGCCCACAGCGGCGGCTTGAAGCTGATTTTCAACGTTTTCAACAACGGCTACGGCATGGGCGGCCAGACCGCGGGGGAAACCATGGCGTACGGCATCCTTGCGCGTGTGGGCGCAGGCATCAACCCGGACGCGATGCTCGCCGAACGGGTGGACGGTTATAATCCCCTGGCCGTGATCGACGCGTATCAGCGCAAGCGCAAGATGCTGGAAGCGGGCAAGGGCCCCGCGCTTCTGGACGTTGTCACGTACCGGTTCGTCGGCCATTCCGCGACGGACGCCTCCACCTACCGCACCAAGGAAGAAATCGAAACCTGGCAGGCGGTGGACGCGCTGAAAACCTACCGGCAGGAACTGCTGGACGCCGGCGTGGCGACTGAGGCGCAGCTTGCGCAGATCGAGGAAGGAATCAAGGGCGACATCACCCGCATCATGAAGCTTGCGATCGACGACAGCGCTTCCCCGCGGCTGGATCTGGTCAAGAACCCGGACGCAATCCGCGGCTTCAACTTCTCCAACGTCCGCGTGGAAAAGTGCGCCGACTGCGAGCCCGAAGTTTTAAAGCCCCTCGAAGAAAACAGCCGCGTGAAGAAAAACAAGCAAAAAATCCGCTATGCCTTCGACGAAAACGGCGAGCAGGTGAGCAAATTAAAGCAGTTCAACGTCCGCGACGCGCTGTTTGAAGCCATCATCGGCAAATTTTACCAGGATCCGACGCTGATTGCCTTCGGCGAAGATAACCGCGACTGGGGCGGCGCGTTCGGCGTGTACGGCGGGTTGACGGAATCGCTGCCGTATCACCGCTTCTTCAACTCGCCGATCAGCGAAAGCACCATCGTGTCCAGCGCCGTCGGGTACGCGCTGATGGGCGGCCGCGCGATTCCGGAGCTGATGTACTGCGACTTCCTGGGCCGTGCCGGCGACGAGGTCTTTAACCAGATGGCCAAATGGCAGGCCATGAGCGCAGGTATCCTGCGCATGCCCGTAGTGCTGCGCGTATCCGTGGGCAGCAAGTACGGCGCACAGCACGCGCAGGACTGGACCAGCCTTGTGTCCCATATCCCGGGCCTCAAAGTGTGCTTCCCGGTCACCCCGTACGACGCGAAGGGGCTGATGAACGCGGCGCTCTCCGGCAGCGACCCCGTGGTGTTCTTCGAAAGCCAGAAGCTGTACGACCGCGGCGAGGAATTCCGCAAGGAAGGCGTTCCCGAAGGATATTATGAAATTCCCATCGGCGAGCCGGATATTAAGCGCGCCGGAAGCGATCTGACAATCCTTACGGTCGGCGCGTCGCTGTATCCCGTAATGGACGCGGCCAAAGAGTTGGAAACCTACGGCGTGTCCGCCGAGGTGATCGACGCGCGAAGCCTGGTGCCCTTCAACTATGAGCCGGTGATCGAGTCCGTCAAGAAAACCGGGCGCATCGTGCTGGTATCCGACGCGTGCGAGCGCGGCAGCCATATGAACGATTTCGCGCGCAACATTACGGAGTTCTGCTTCGGCTATCTGGATGCTCCGCCCGTCGTGGTCGGCGCCTCCAACGGCATCAGCCCGTGCCCGGAACTGGAACACTATTACTATCCGCAGCCCAGCTGGATTTTATCCGCCGTGCACCAGAAGATCCTGCCCCTCAAGGGTTATGTGCCGGAGTTTAACTACCAGACGCTGGAAAAAATGCGGCGCGAGCGGCTCGGGCTGTAACTACAGGAGGTTTCCATGACGGAATTGATGAAGAATCTGATCGCCATGTCCCACCAGTACGGCGGCGATAGCCGTTACGTGCTGGCGGGCGGCGGCAATACCTCCGTAAAGGCAAACGGCGTGCTGGTCGTCAAAGCGTCCGGCACCCGGTTATCCACCGTAGCGGAAAGCGGTTTTGTGAAGATGGATCTTGGAAAGATTTCCGCCATGTTCCAAAAACCCTATCCGCAGGAAGACAAACAGCGGGAGAACGAAGCGCTGCGCGATATGATGGACGCGCGCCTTGCGGGCGAAACCGCCCGCCCGAGCGTGGAGTGCATGCTGCACGGCTTGTTTCCGCAGACTTACGTTTTGCATCTGCACCCCGCGCTGGTGAACGGGTTAACCTGCAGTAAAGACGGCCAAAAGGCCTGCGAAGCGCTTTTTGGCGACAGCGCCGTCTGGGTGCCGCTGACCAAACCGGGATACACGCTGGCAAAAACCTGCTTCGATCTGTTCGAAAATTATCGACGCAAGCACGGCAAAACGCCGGACCTCCTGTTTATGCAAAACCACGGCGTGATCGTGGCGGCGGATACCGTGGAGGCGATCGACTATCTGATGGAGCGCGTGATGAGCGCCATCGAAGCAAAGGCAGGTGCATTGCCGGATTTCACCGCGCAGCCCGCGCCGAAGGCGGCGCTTGATGCCGCGCCCGCGCTTCGTATGCTCTACCGCAGGGAGGCGGGCATGGCCTGCGTATCCTTCCACCGAAGCGAGGCCGTGCTGCATCTTGCGTTGGAGGACGTTCGCAAACCGTTTAACCCCGACCAGATCGTGTACTGCAAGGCGGCGCCGCTGGAGCTTGAGGCGGGCGGCAACGTGGAAAAGGCGTTTCTTGCTTTTCTTGGTAAACACGGGTACGCGCCCAAGATCGCCGTCATGCCGGGCATCGGCGCGTTCGGGCTTGGAAAAACCAAGAAGGAAGCCGATACCGCCCTTTCCTTATTTCTGGACGCGGTGCAGATTGCGGCGTACGCCAAAGGCTTCGGCGGCCCGCTGCCGCTGACGGACGAATTTACCACCTTTATTCTGGAATGGGAAGTGGAAAACTACCGGCAGAAAGTGGCGTTCTCCGCCGGAAACGCGCTGCGGATGGACGGCAAAATCTGCATCGTAACCGGCGCTGCCCAGGGTTTCGGCGAAGGGATTGCGCGCGCTATCGCGGCGCAGGGCGGCTATGTGGTGATTGCCGATATGAACGAACAGGGTGCGCTGGCCGTGGCGGATTCCCTGTGCAGGCAATACGGTGAGGGAACGGCTGCCGGCGTAAGCGCGAACGTGACGGATGAAGCGTCCGTCAAGCGGATGGTGGATTTCACCGTTGCGCAGTACGGCGGGCTGGACGTGATGGTGGCCTGCGCCGGAATCGTCATTTCCGGCGATTTGACGGCACTGACGCTGGAACAGTTCCAGAAGGTGACCGCCGTCAACTACACCGGCTATTACCTGTGCGCAAGGCATGCGGCCGCCGTGATGAAACTTGAGCGCGCCGTGGATCCCAAATATATGGCGGACATCATCGAAATCAACTCCAAAAGCGGCCTGGAGGGCAGCAAGGCGAACTTCGCCTACGCGGGCAGCAAGTTTGGCGGCATCGGCCTTACGCAGAGCTTCGCGCTGGAGCTTGCGCCTTGGGGCATCAAGGTCAACGCCGTCTGCCCCGGCAACCTTCTGGACGGACCCCTGTGGAGCGATCCCGTGAAGGGGCTGTTCCGGCAGTATCTGGACGCCGGCAAGGTGCCGGGCGCAAAAACCGTGCAGGACGTACGCAGCTTTTACGAAGCCAAGGTGCCCTTGGGCCGCGGCTGCCTGGAAACGGACGTCGCCAGGGCGATTTTCTACCTTGTGGAACAGGAGTATGAAACAGGGCAGGCTCTGCCGGTGACCGGCGGGCAGGTCATGTTAAAGTAACGGAGAAACTTGCATGCATGATACAGCATCCCTGAATGCCGCAACCGCGAAGGAGCGCCTTTTAAACCTCGGCGCGCTGCTGCGCGAACATCCGGCAAGCCCCGAGCAGACAAGCTTTGTGAACAACCATATTCACACCGTCTACTCCTTTTCGCCGTATTCGCCGACCTCCGCGGCCTATCACGCCTGGCTGCACGGCCTGGCTACCGCCGGGATTATGGATCATGATTCGGTTTCCGGCGCGGAAGAGTTTCTGGAAGCGGGGAAACAGATCGGCATCCGTGTGACCAACGGGTTTGAGTGCCGCTGCGGTATGCAGGGCACGCCGTTTGCCAACGTGCGGCTGAACAACCCGGATCAGATCGGCGTGGCCTACGTTGCCTGCCACGGCATTCCGCGGCAGAGCATCAAACAAGCCGACACATGGCTTGCGCCTTACCGGGAGAACCGGGTCAAGCGCAACCGTATCATGGTGGAACGCCTGAACGCCCTGTGCTCGACAAACGCCCTGCGGCTTGATTACGAGCGCGACGTGCTGCCGTTAAGCCGCGCGCACGAGGGCGGATCGGTAACCGAAAGGCACATCCTGTACGCGCTGACCTTGAAGGCGATCGCTGCCGCAGGCAAGGGCGAGCCGCTTGCCGAAATGCTCAAAACCCAGTACGGCATCGACGCGCAGGGGAATGCGCTGCAAACGCTTCTCCGTACCGATGATCCGTATTACGATTATCGGCTGCTTGGCCTGTTCAAAAGCCATCTGGTGGAAAAATTCTACGTGGATGCAACGGACGAGTGCCCCCATATCACGGAGTTCATCGCGTTCGTGAAGGAAATCGGCGCGATTTCCGCGTACGCGTATCTGGGTGACGTGGGCAACAGCGTGACCGGCGACAAGAAAACCCAGGTTTTCGAAGACGCATTTTTGGACATGCTTATCGTGTGGCTGCAGGAGATCGGTTTCAATGCCGTGACTTACATGCCCACCCGCAACACCATAGAACAGCTGAACCGCCTCATGCGGCTGTGCCGGGAGCAGGGATTGTTCCAGATCTGCGGGGAAGACATCAACACGCCGTTCCAGTCCTTCATCTGCAGGCAGCTTGCCCAGCCGGAGTTCCGGCATCTCACGGACGCCGCTTGGGCGCTGATCGGGCATGAAATGCTGGCATCAAGCAATCTGACCGACGGCATGTTTTCGGATCGCACCCTGCGCCGCATGCCAAACCTGTACGACCGCATTGCGCACTTTGCGAGAGCCGCGCAGGAAACGAAAGGATGAGATGTATGCTTACAACGGCGCTCAGATTATACGGGAAAAACGATCTCCGGCTGGAAAGCTTCGAACTACCCGCCTTGCAGACCGATGAACTCCTGATCAAGATCATATCCGACAGCATCTGCATGTCCACCTACAAGGCGGCCATGCAGGGAAGCGACCACAAGCGCGTACCCGACGACGTGGCAGAGAACCCCGTGATCGTCGGGCACGAATTTTCCGCGGAAATCGTGGAAGTCGGCGCGGCCTTGAAAGGCCGGTTCCACGCCGGGCAGCGCGTTTCCCTGCAACCTGCGCTCAAAGGCTCGTACGACGCGGCGGGTTACTCCTTTCCCAACATTGGCGGCGACGCGACGTACGCCATCATCCCCGCGGTCTATATCCAGCAGGGCAACGTGCTCCTGTACGAAGGGGATGCGTTTTTCGCCGCGTCCCTGTCCGAGCCGCTGTCGTGCGTCATCGGCGCCGTGCACGCCTGCTACCATACCGCGCAGGGCGAATACACGCATACGATGGACATCAAAGAGGGCGGCGCAGCGGCCATCCTCGCCGGCGCAGGCCCGATGGGCCTTGCGATGATCGACTACATGGTGCACCGCAAACGGCGTTCCGCAAAGATTGTCGTCACCGATATCGACGACGCCCGCCTGCGCCATGCGCAGGAAATCCTGTCTCCGCAGGAAGCCGCGCGCAACGGGGTGGAACTGGTTTATTTAAACACCAAAAACCTGGATAACCCGGTGGCGGAACTCAGGAAGCTATCGGGCGGCGGCGGCTTCGACGAAGTGTATATCATGGCGCCGGTACCCGCGGTGGTGGAGCAGGGCGACGCGGTTTTGGCCTACGACGGCTGCCTGAATTTCTTCGCGGGCCCCACCAACCCGGCGTTTTCCGCGCCGTTCAATTTCTACAACGTGCATTATAACGCCACCCATGTGGTGGGAACCTCCGGCGGCAATACCGACGACATGCGCGAAGCGTTGAAAATGGCGGGAGAAAGCGCGCTCAACCCGGCGCTGCTGGTGACCCACATCGGCGGGATTGATGCGGCGAAGGAAACCATTTTGAACCTTCCGCATGTGCCGGGCGGAAAGAAGCTTTTGTATACACATATCTGCCTGCCGCTGACCGCGATCGACGATTTTGCCGAGCTGGGGAAGACCGATCCGCTGTTCGAAGAGCTGGCATTGCTGTGCGCAAAAACCGGCGGCCTATGGAACGCTGACGCGGAACGCTACCTGCTCAAACACGCGCCGCAGCTGAACCCGGAACGATATCGGGTATAACGCCTTCGCAAACTTGTGAAAAACCCGAGAAAACGCTATACTGATTGCCAGACAACATCAAGGGAGGATGCCTTGCATGTATAAAGTAGGCGCTTATTTCGGGCGTTTCTGCCCTCCGCATAGGGGTCATCTGTACCAGATCATCGAAGCGTCCACGAAATGCGAAAAGCTGATCGTGGTGATTTCCGACAACGAGCAGGAAACCGTCGATATCTGCGAGCAGGCGGGGCTGCCGGTGATTACCTATCAGCTGCGCAAGCAATGGATCAACCAGCAGGTGCAGGACATGGAGCATATCGTGGTACGCGTGCTCAACGAAAACACCATCCCCCGGTATCCCTCCGGCTGGGAGCTGTGGTGCCGTGAGATGCGAAACGTGGTTCCCGAAACCATCGACGCTTTCTTTGCCGGGGATATGAAGTTCCAGGCGATGCTCAAACAGTATTTTCCCGAATCCGCTGTGGAGATATTCGATCCCAAGCGTACCCGCTTCCCGATATCGGCAACCGATATCCGCAACGACATTCTGGGAAACTGGGATTATATCCTGGGTTCCGCCAGGCCGTTTTTCGCCAAGAAGGTGCTGATCGCAGGCACGGAAAGCTGCGGCAAAACAACGCTGACCAAGTGTCTTGCGAAGCTTTACAACACGTCATGGTCGGAGGAAGTCGGCCGGTATTATGCGCGGGATTATCTGGGCAAC